>JAUPWJ010000067.1 GCA_030916575.1 Patescibacteria group bacterium
CTATGCCAGTGGAGGCTGTGATGGCGTGCTCTATGTCATGCATTCGTAAATACTCTACATATTTATTTATAGTATATGTCTTACCCGCACCCGGCTCACCATTGAGGAAAACATTTGCCCCAGTTTTTAAAATATTTAATGCTTGTTCTTGAGTCATGTATTTTTTACATTATACTCTATTGTAAAAAAATAAACGATTTCTTAAAGAATTTTATTGACAAATGGACAAAAAACATGCTATAATATAAATATAGAGTTCTTTAAAATTGGTTTAAGTTAGAAAAAAAGTTTACCAGAGGAATTTAATTTAGATTTTTCTGGTGAACTTTTTTTCTTTAATCTAAATCCAAATACGCATGAAAAAGTATTTCCATTTTATGTTTGCGACCATGTTCGCAGTCTTTGCTTCCCCTTCTGTTTTTGCTCAAAGTGATGACCCACACAGGTATCACTTAAATGGTGGATATGATGAGGAAATGTACCAAAGATCACATTCTGTCAGAGAACTTCAGCAACAACTGAATGATTTGTCTGTTACAGAATCAACATTTACTGATTCAACTTTCGTTGATTCAACGCTTACAAAAAAGGAGCCGGTGTACCAACTCCATGGAGAAAACAACATCATCCGCTTCAACGGCGGCGATACTATCTACTCTGTGCGAGTTAAAAAACATCCGGCCGAATTGTCTCGTTTGTGTAAGGAACTCGGCATACATGCAGATTATGAAAGCCGGATGACGAACATCGTCTTACCTCTTTGCATGCAAGGAGTAGTGCTATTCGATAAGACAACCGATCCGTATTTCCTTGAGGAAGATATCATCGACCTCAAGAAACATCACGGAGCAGACTGGGACTGCTTCTTTTACAGGGGCACCGACCAACAGAATGCGAAACTTATTCGCAATCTAAATGCCAATCGAAATTTATTTCAGGATGGCAAATTAATTCCTGGTGCATACCTGCACTGGAAGTTGATTGAATAATCACAAAAAAATCCTGAAATTCAGGTAAATATAAAGTGTTTCGACAATTGTCGAGGCACTTTTTTTATTTTGTCGAACGAGGAGCAAGTATAAATTTATTTATATGTTGTCCGAGTAATGACAAAATATCGTAATCGATATTTAAATAAAAAAGACCTCTGCTATGTAGTAAAGCTACACGCGTGGAGGCCCTTATCTGTTTACACCTCTCAACAAGTGTATCAATTATTGTAAAATACCATTTTAAAAGAAATTGTCAAACACCTTACTTGACTAAAAGCCTTTATAGGTAGAGTATGAAGATATAAATTCTTTCATATAAATCATATTGTCATGATAAAAAATATCGTTTTATTCGTCATTGGCTTGGCTTCTATTGCAGGAGCCGTTTACTGTTTCATGAATTGGAGAGGAATATACTTTCCAAAAAGTGAAGACTCCATTTATGCAAATGGAATGCTCATTCTTTTATTATTTGGAGCACTAATGTTCCATATGATAAAGAAAAAAGAATAATTAAGGCTGTCCTCCCCTCTGGACAGCCTGTTTTTTATAACTTGATAAAAAAATACTTTTCAGGCAATATCATATAAGAATTCACAACTTAAAACCTATACATATGTTCGTAGTAATAATGAAGAAAATAGCATTAATAGCAATATTGATAATATTTCTTTCATTATCAATACTGGTAACATTCAGTGCCTCTAGCAATCAAGACACATTAGGATTTATTGTAGGTTGCACACTGACTTCGATTATAGTCCTAGCGGCTATAAAAATAATTATTAAAGATTAATTATGATTGCACCGAAAAGGGCTGTCCTAGACAGCCCTTTTTTTATTTCCAAATTTATTTTTAATTCTTATTGAGTCTTTAACTTCATCATGGAATTCACATCCACTCCTCCTGGAAGTGCTCCGGCTCCTTTCATCATTGCTTCAATATCAATAAAGTTTACATTTGTCGGTACGGTGAATTTTGAATCGTCACGAGTCCAATTTTTACAATCATAGTCAACCTGCGCGTCTAGATCTACGGATTGATTTGTATTTGAAGCAGTAGCATTTTGTGTTGCAGATACATTCATCTTTGCTCCTTGAGCTCCGCTCCAAACATAAGAAGTGCCTCCTTTCATAATCATGTGTGAAGTAATAGTTCCGGCTGAAGTTTGTGAAGTAAAGTCTCCACTCATAGAGCCATCAGCTGCAATATAGACTGTTCCAGAAGAACTTGAATTTTCCACCACACTTGTAAATGTACACATTGTATTTTTACCTAAAGCAAGAAGTGAACGAAGTGAGCCTTTGGTTTCTTTGTCATCATCTTTATCATCACCCTTCATCTTGTCTTCATATTGTATATCTCCTCTTCTATCATCTAGCTCTACACCTTCGTTTTTATCATCATTAGCATCTTTATTTTTAGTCACTACATAAGCTCCTCCACCAATAGCCAAAATTGCTATTATCGCAATAATCAACAATGGCGCAAACCCTCCTTGTAAATTTTTCATATGTTTTTTAAAATTAAAATATTAGTAATACACACATTATACGCTTTTTTTCTAAAGAAAAACAAATAGAACTTAGCAAATTTTGTTTATATGTTTATAGTACTCTTCATACTTAGTAACTATTTTCTGAGCGCAGAAATTACTTTCTGCATGTAATTTAGCGTTCTCGCCGAGCACCTTTAATTGTGATGCATCTTTGATGAGAGATGAAATCTTACTAGCAAAATCATTTACCTTGCCTACTCCGAATAAATACCCTGTCTTACCATGCTCTACGACTTCTTTTACTCCACCGACATTGGTAGCTAAGACTGGCTTACCATAAGACATGGTCTCTAAGATAGCCATACCGAAGCTTTCCTCCTCTGATGTATATACCCCCAATTCTCCCGCATTAATATAATTTTCAATATCTTTAATATTTTTTTTCACAATTACTTGTTTTGATATTCCAAATTTTTTCACAAGAATTTCATATGGAGTAAAGTCTCCCCCAGCCAAAATAAGTAACTTTATTTTTTTATTATTTTTAAGTTTATGTATGATAGCTAAAAGGTCTGGAATCCTTTTGAAAGGACGTAAATTGGAAAGATGTGTAATTAGAAAATCATCTTCTTTTAAACCTAAACTTTTCCGCATTATAATTCTATTTTTAGTTATCTTTTTTGGAGTATAAAAATTATGAATTACTTCAATATGCTTCTTAGTCTTCAGCGCTTTAATAGTATCTGACTTCAGACTCTGTGACACTGCGGTGACAGCGCAAGAGCTCTCAATGGAATATTTCACTACTGGCATAACAGTCTTATCTCTAGCGAGCAATGTAATATCTGTGCCGTGAAGTGTGGTCACCACATTTGGGAAAGGTATTCCTTCTTCTTTCGCAATATCTTTAGCCAGTAAAGCAGCGGTAGCATGAGGTACAGCATAATGCACATGCAAAATATCTAATTTGTATTTTTGACTGACTTCCACAATCTTTACTGCAAGTGGAAGAGTATAATCTGGGTATTTAAATAATTCATAGCCGCTAAAATTTACTTTATGAAAAAATATATTGGGAGATTTTATATTGAGAGCAAAGGGTGGATCATAACTAATAAAGTGCACATTATGTCCCCGCTTCGCAAGCTCACTACCAAGACCTGTAGCGACAATACCGCTCCCGCCCACAGAGGGATAGCAAACAATACCGATTTTTAATTTTTTTTCTTTATTAACTTTCATATTTGGTACTTTAGTAATTTCGAGATGAACCAAGCAAAGTAATACTATCAACTTTGACCGGATCGTTTACCCAAAGAATAGCCGCATATGAAACCCCGATAGTAGCGCCGAAATAGCGCGCTCTGTTTTCTATTAAATTTATATAATCTTTAGTCTTCATCTGACTCTCGTGGATAGACATTGCCTTTGTCCATTTATCATATTGTTCTCCAATATCGATAATCAAATCTGGCTTTGTATCCAAACTTCCACTTGAAGGATAATAATACAAACTTTCAACTGTATGTATTGGAGAATTTTTCAACTCTTCGAGTCCGCCATAACGCGCATAACGAATTGCTGAGCGTGTCATTTCTGCCAATGCTCTATGATCAGGATGTTGATTCTCTGTAAGTGAAGTCGTAAGGACAATATTGGGTTTATATTCTCTAATAATATTTGCTAATTTAAAAGCATTTAGAGATGTATTTTCTATATGTGAATCTCCACCTAAATCTATAAACTCAATCTCGGCACCCATAAGCTCAGCAGCTTTTTCGGATTCTATCTTGCGTCCTTCTGGTGTGCCATTAGTGCCTGCCTCCCCTAGTGAACAAACTACGATTTTTACTTTCGCACCGAGCTCTATCTCTTTTATTATTAAACCCCCAGTACCAAACTCTACATCATCTGGGTGGGCACCAAATACAAGTATTTTTTTCATATATTTTGATTTTGCTAATCACGTCGCGTAAGTCGGTTTTACGAAACCGTGTCGCATCTCGTCCTTTAAAATGCGACCACGCGACGCTATTAATTAATTTATTTACTATAACTTATAATTCTCTAGAAATATAGGCATGGTTAGAATTCTCAATAAAATCTCTATCAACAAACTTAACCTCCGGAAAATCTTCTTTAGTTAAATAATCACTCTCACTCGCACCGGCAATATAATGAGTAATATGAAGAACTGATTGCATCCAATGAAAGCGCTCATCCCTTCCGGCATTCTTTTGCCACTTTTCAATTTTCTCTGGAACAGGAATATTGAAATATTTTCCACCACCTTCATGAAGACGCAAGGCACCTTCATGCATTTCTGCTCGAACAATTTCTCCTTCATATTCTACATCTGCATAAAAATGAGATAACTCATTAGCTTTCATTCTAAAATCTTTATCCGATGAACGAATAACTTCTATACCATCAAGAAGCCCCAGCTTCTTATACATATCCAAACAAAAATCCGCAGAGGTTTCACCATTAGCACTCTTAAAAATTTCTATTATTTCCTTGCTAGTAAATCTCGGAAGTTTACGAATAATTTCTTCTTGCCAACCACCACCGATAATTTTTTTATAAAGTGGAGAATATTTTTTCTGAATTTTATTCTCTACATTAAAATTTAGTCTCACTTCTTCTTTTGTTTTTGGATCTATTAGAAGCGTTATCGTCTCTCGGTAATCTGCATCAGAGTCATGATAGAAAAAAATTATCCTACCACCAATTTCTTTCTGCAATTTTCGTGCAGTCTCTATCTTCGCATACAAATAACGTTTTGGGAAAAATCCACAAGGCTGTTGTCCAAAACATATAACTATTTCTTCTTTTTCCATAATTTTAATTTATCTAGATTCTCTTTCACCTATCTGTTGTCGCCACATAGCAGAATAAAGACCCTTATTATCAAGCAATTGTTGGTGTGAGCCACTCTCCGCAATACGCCCTTTTTCTAATACATAAATAGTGTCGGCGTGCATGATAGTAGAAAGACGGTGTGCAATTAAAATAGTGATGTGGTTACTGGATTCTGAGACATCTTTAATAGTTTTACTAATTTCTGCCTCAGTTATAGAATCCAGAGCGGAAGTAGCTTCATCAAATATCAAAAGCGCAGGGGTACGAAGTAATGCACGCGCAATAGACAACCTTTGTTTTTCACCACCAGAAACTTTTACTCCACCCTCTCCGATAAGTGTATCTAAGCCTTTACCACCTCGTGCTAATAAATTTTGGCATTGAGCTTTATTTAAAGCATCTAGACACTCTTCATCTGTGGCACTCGGTTTTACGAAAAGTAAATTCTCACGAATAGTACCTGCGAAAAGCTGAGTATCTTGAGTAACAAAGCCAATTTGTGTGCGCAATTCTTCTTTAGATATTTTTTCAAAAGAAACACCGTTGTATAATACTTCACCCTTAGTTGGAATATATAAACCGACAAGCAATTTCACTAGTGATGTTTTACCTGAACCGGAAGGACCGACGAAAGCGATAGTTTCTCCTTTTTTTGTTTCATAAAAAATATTTTCTAATGCATACTCATTGCCACTTCCATATACAAAAGAAACATCTTTGAATGCAAGTGTATTAATTTTATCTATTGATACAGGATTATCTGCTACTTTCTCTGTAGGAGTTTGGACTAATTTTTCAAAATTTGCGAGCGAGGCCTGAGCTTCGCGATATGTACCGATGACATTGCCAACTTCTTGAAGTGGACCAAAAACAAAGAATGAATACACGAAAAGCGAGAAAAATTCTCCGAAAGTAATGGTGCCAGCAAAAATAAGATAAAGCATAAAGAAAAGAATCGATGTCCGGACAAGATTAATGACTGTTCCTTGAATGAAACTCAAACTACGCAAATAGCGAAGCTTTTTTAATTCCAACTTCAAAATTTTATCAGTTGTGGTATTTAGACGATCCATCTCCTGACCTACAAGCCCTAAACTTTTTACAAGCTCAATGTTGCGAAGTGACTCTGTGGTAGAGCCAGCAAGAGCTGTGGTTTCTGCCACAATTACTGTCTGAATTTTTTTAATTCTCTGTGAGAGAAGCAAGCTCATACCAGCAATGATGGGAATAGTACCAAAAAATGCTACCGCAATAACCCAATAAATACTTATTGCATAAATTGCTACGAAAATAAATCCTATGAATGATACAAATAAAATATTTACCACGGAAGCTATAAGTTTCTCTGTATCCTGCCTGACTTTCTGCAACTTGCCTAAAGTCTCTCCACTTCTTTCATCTTCAAAAACACTGTAAGGTAATGCTAATGCATGAGATATACCATTTCGGTATAAATCTGCACCCACTCGCTGACTCACTCCATTTAAGAAATAATCTTGAAAATTTTTAGCAACTCTTGAAATAAAAGCAACACCAACAATAGCAAGCAAAAGTAAGCCAACACCACTAAAGAACTCAGCTTTAGTATAGAGGTCTGGTTGCATTGCATATTTATCTATCACATGTCTAAAAATGTATGGGTCAAGTAAAGAAAAAATCTGATTGACCGAAGCTAAAGCAAGGGTTAATAAACATAGTTTCCAATATTTCTTTAAATAATTAAATAGTATTTTCATAATTTTTTAGTAAAACCTATTATAACATAAACAAAACCACCCCGACTTTTATCAGGGTGGTTTATTTTAAAGTATTTAGAATGTATAGAATACTATTCTATAGTAAACTTTGCATCAGACATATCTGTGACACCGTTTGAAGTTAAAGAAACTTTAAAGTAATTTCCCCACATTGCTCCTGCAGGTAATGTGCTAGGTAATGTAACTACTACCCCGCCATCATTCATTTCGTTATCAGCTAAAACAGAAGTTGTAACCAATGTTCCGTTCACGTCATAATAATTTAACAAAACATCCACATCAGTATTTGTAGAAGGAATATTTAAACTTTCCCACTTTACTCCCGTAGTTTCTCCTGGAGAAAAAGTCTCTCCACCATTTGGGTGACCAACTGTTATAGAAACAATAACTGGAGGAGGTGTATAAACAGGACACATAGAAGTTGTCATAATGTTCCAATAACTTGTATTCATGGAAGTAGAAGTAAGAACTGGACAAGCTTTTACACATTGAACATGTTGACCATTTATAACTACATAAGGAGCAACGAAAGTTTGAGTTGAAACACAATTACTTGGAGTAGAAGGAGTATTCGGTGTGGTTGGAGTTGTTCCATAAGGATACTGAGCATTTGGATTTACAGGATTTGTAGTTGTAGTGGTTGTGGTAGTTGTTGTTGTGCCACCCAACGCTGTCGGCACATAATTTGAACAAGGATTACCATTGGTAAAATTGAATGCAGCATTATTTGTACAAGGTGAAATTGTGCCACCAGCACTAGATGTTGTAGTAGTAGTTGTACCTCCTGTACTTGATGTAGTGCTTGTTGTATTTGTTGTTCCTGCACTACTTGTTGACATCATGCCAAAAGCAGCTTGAACTTGAGCTATAGCTTGAGCTGTCGCTCCAGCATTTTGCAACATGGTAATAATGCTATTTTGTTGAGCTAAACTAAGCCCTGCATTTACTTTACTCGGTAACATACCTCCGAAAACCATAACACCTAAAACTAGCGAACCTGCTAAATATTTTTTCATAAATTTATTTTAATTAATAACTAATAATAACTATCTTATTATACGAAACACACAAAATATCGCAAGAAAAGAAAAATAGCTAAACTAAAACACCCAAATCTTTTAATGCTTCTAACACACGAAAAGTGGGTAATCCTACAATAGAATCATAATCCCCCTCCCATTTCTCAATAAATTTCTCTCCTATGGTTTGTATGGCATAAGCCCCGGCTCGCGTAAGTGGCTCACCAGTCGCTATATAATCATCAACTTCCTTGGAGGATAAATTCTTAAAAGTTATATATGCTTCTTCTGCATCGGAAATTACTTTACCACTTTTTGTATCTATAACTGTAAACCCTGAAATGACTGAGTGAGTATGGCCAGAGAGCATAACAAGCATTTCGCGGGCTCTCTCGGGCGTGTGAGGTTTACCTAAAATTTTCCCATTAAAGGCAATAAATGTATCCCCACCAATAATAATTGCATCCTCGTAATTCTTTGCCACAGCTTCGGCTTTTCCACGCGACAAAAACTTCGCCAACTCTTTCGGCTCCATAGGTAGAGTCATGTTTTCTTCATAATCACTAGCAACTGCTTCAAAATTTACTCCAGCCTTAGTGAGGAGTTCAATTCTTCGAGGTGATGTGGAAGCTAGGATTATTTTACGGTTCATTTAATTAAAATCAATATTCATTGAATCTTTAGAATCTCGCCTATCGGAATCTTTTTTGCTAAGACCAACTCTACTAAAAAACTCCTCCGCTAATTTTTCATCGTCTTCCTTTTCTTCTTCAGTTCTTGAATCATTTTCCATTTCTTTAACTTTTTTAATAAGATTTGTTTTTATACCAAGAAGTCTGGATTCTTGTTCTACTAAAAGAAGAACCTTTTTTATTAAAAATAATACAATGCCTTCCTTCTCAGAATATAATTTAGTCAGCCATAAAAGCCCACTAACATCAAAAATAGATTTTTTAAGTTCATCATCATCCATAGTAGTAAAAGTAGAACGCTGGTCAGACAAATTTTGAAGACAATTTTCTATATCTGTTTGTTCTTTAACATCAAGACTTAAAAGCCAATCTCTGTCTTCTACTTCTAAAGCTTTTATAAAAAAATTAGCATGAGGAGCAAGCTCCTTTGAGTACAAATGTAAATAAGTATCTTCTTTCTTTATTGGGGTACTTTGTCTTTTTGGCTCTTGTCCTATCATTTTATTTATCACTTATATTATATCTATCTAATAATGCTCATGGTAACTAACTTATTATATTATTTATATCTAGTCTACACAAGAAAATAAAAAACTTCACAGAACCTTAGTCCTGTGAAGTTTGTCAAAAAATATTACACTTTAGGAAATTCGGCTTTTCCTAACTATGACTTTACCATCTTTTTTAAATAGATTAGAAAGTTTCTTCAAATAACTCCTGTTACGTTTCCGATTTTTGTTGAGAAAATCAACAAATTTTGGGGGCATACCTGTATCCCAGTGCTTGGTAGTATACCTGCCATCTGGATGCAGATCACTACGTCTACATTCCCAATACACCTGATTAGTTGATTTGAATACAATACTCATACGAGTGTTACATAGAGTGCATGGACATTTGGGAACATTGTCTACCTTTCTTTTGGTGATATGAGCGTAGTTGCCTAAGTCATTCCAAAACCTCCGCGCTCGTCGGTAAAATCTTTTAGTAGCATATGCTACCTGTTGATCCCAGTTTTTAACAACGTAAATTTTCCCTGCACCTTTCCCTTTTGGGATAAAATCGTTAAGCTCAGGAATAAATGTAGTACGAACTATCACTCTGTGCCTTTTCGCTCTATGCACAAAAAATATTTCGTTGTCTAAAACTTCAATCAATTCAAATAAATTGCTTTTTGGAATGAGATTTTTCAATTCTGCTCCGGTAACTGATTTAAAACCGATTTTTTTTAAATCAAAGTCTGCGTAATTCGTGATTACGGGTTTTTGTGTATCTTCCAATGTATACCTCCTTTTTTATGTGATGAACAACTGATGAATATCTCTTTTGTTTTACAACAAAAACCAAAAAGAAGCAATTTTATTATTGCTTCTTTTGTAGATTTATTTACTTAGACTGTACTTCTTTTTTTAAGGTTTTTAATTAAAGGACCACAAATACGTTTAAACTCATCGTATAAGATTTTAGGATTTTTATCATAATTTTCAAAAACACTTTTTGCGAGACTAATTAACTTTGGATCAGGTTGTATTTTTATCATTTCTGTCATTTCTTCATAGATGGCTTCCATTTCTTTTATCGATTCTTCGGAATGTTCAAAGAAAATTTTGAAGTTCATTGTATTTACTTCTCCTGCGAAAAGAAAGGTAATATTTTGATATGCATCAAATACAGAATCAAAATCAGAACTATCACATTTCTTCACAGCATCCAAAATCTTTTCTCTCATTTTCATAAAATCTGGATCTTTTTTTTCCAGTGCTTTTTCATACCATTTTTCAAAATCACTCACCCATTCCTGTTTTTTATTTTCATCCATAAGAGCAATAAATATGCTGTACTTTGAAATAACACCTTCCCACATATTAACTCTTAGTTCTTCTGCAACTAAATCATAGTCATTTATTGCGTAATTTGTAGCAAAACCAGGAGTAGTTTTTTTCTGATCTTCATATGTAATGATTGCATGAGTTATATCGTGAAAGGATAATGATGATTTTGCATTTTTAGTCTTCTGTAATAACAGAAGTGCATTTTCTTTATTTTGCAGTTCTGGATGTAGATGTTGCATTTGTCCGCCTATAAGGCGCTTACTGGCATACTCTACAAAGATTCTAAAATCTTCTTTTTCTTCTTGAGAAAGATATACACCATCAGGAAGCACAAAAAATCTTTTGATCACGGCGTCTGAAATTTCTTTACTTTCGTAATGTTTCGCAGAAATCTCCTCAACTTCTTTCCTGACTTCCGGATCTTTCATTAAATATTTTCTTCCTGATTCGTTCATATTTTTATCTCAAAAACAGTAGGCTTATTTTTCTGAAATCTGATATCTATCTAGTACTGCTTCGAAAATAAGTGGAGCAACAATGGTGGCATCGGACTCAATCACAAACATCGGAGTATGCACTGTGAGTTTGTCCCAAGTGATTTTTTCATTTGGTGTTGCTCCTGAATACGAACCATAAGAAGTTGTGGAGTCTGAAATCTGACAGAAATATCCCCAAGGACGAACTTCTTTTTTCAAATCATATTTTATAGAAGGCACTACGCATATAGGGAAATCTCCAGAAATTCCTCCACCTATTTGGAAGAATCCAAGCCCTGGACCATCCTTTGCTAACTCTGGATACCAATCATAAAGTGCATTCATGTATTCAATACCACCTTTCATGACATTTACATTTACTTCTCCTGCTTTTACATAACCTGCAAAAATATTTCCTAATGTTGAGTCTTCCCAGCCTGGAACAACCATTGGAAGATTCTTCTTCGCTGCTTCGAGAAGCCAACAAGCCTCTTTATCTCCTTCATGATGAGCTTCAAGTGAGCCATCTAAAAGTATTTGGTAAAAGTATTCATGAGGAAAATACCTCTCGCCTTTCGCTTCTGCTTCTTTCCACTTTTTTAAAATAATCGGCTCAACAACACGAAATGCTTCTTCTTCGGGTATAGATGTATCCGTCACTCTTCTTTCACCTCTATCTAAAATCTTCTGATCATCTTCTTTTGTAAAATATCTATAGTCTGGATAATCTTTATAACTATCATGAGCTACAAGACGAAAAACTGATTCTTCTAAATTCGCTCCTGTGCAAGAAATGGCATGAATCTTGCCTTCTTTAATCATGGGTGCTAAGGTAACTCCCATTTGGGCAGAAGACATGGCACCTCCCATAGCAAGCATCATTTTGCCTCCATCATCTAAATGCTTTTTGAAAGCAATGGTCGCATCTTTCATCGCCCGAGCGTTAAAATTGTGGAATAATTTTTTAAATAAATCTAATGTATTCATATCTCTAGTATATAAAATTCTGGTATAAAAGGAAACAGGACAAAATAATTTGTCCTGGTATAAGATGTGCATCAAATGATGCGATAGATAAGAAGTAAAAAATTACAAATTGGAGGGAGGGGTAAGAAGGGGTAATTCATTAAAATGAATTAAAAAAGGGGTGGGCGGAAGGTTTGTAATAGTTTACTATAATTTTTTTATTGTAAGAACAATATTATTTAACAGAATATTCTATTAAAATTTTTAGCTCTAACTTAAGTATACCACTTCAGACCTAGGCCAACAATCATAATGGGGATAACTAATAAATGGTATAAATAGTATGAATTGTTGCAATTTTAGCTAAAATATGAGAGAATGATAACCATGAATTTCGTAGCACAAATTCTGCCTTATGTGCAGATAATCCTTTCAGTAACACTAGTTATATCTATATTACTTCAGCAATCTGGGGCGGGTTTGGGAGGCGCATTGGGAGGGGGCGATGGAGCAAGTTTCCATAGTACCAGACGTGGTTTTGAGAAATTTCTCTTTTATTTGTCTATTGTTTGTGGAATACTTTTTGCCCTATCAGCACTACTTGCTATAATACTTAAGACAAAGATTTAAATCTTAATTCTAGCAATAGAGTTTATCTTTATATTTTTATTATGAAAAAACTATTTTATGCGTAATTTCAAATTACCATCCAAAAACGAAATAACAAAAGTTATTTTATCTTTCACAAAAGTTGAGTGGTTTATCTTTATAATTTTGTTTATTGTCTTACTGGTAAGCACAATAATGATATTGGGGAGAATCAACAAATCTTTCACTGTGGCTGTGCCTATGTATGGAGGCTCTGTATCAGAGGGAATCATAGGAACACCTCGTTTTATAAATCCGATTCTTGCAAATACAGATGCAGACCGTGACTTGGTGACACTTATATATAGTGGACTTATGCGGAAAGGACCTGATGGCAATATGATTCCTGATTTAGCGGAGAAGGTTGATATGTCTAAGGATGGTACTTCTTATATTTTTACTTTAAGAGAAAATATTTTCTTTCATGATAATACACCTGTAACAGTTGAGGATGTAATCTTTACTATAGATAGTATCAAAGACCCTATAATAAAAAGTCCACGCAAGGGAGTATGGGACGGAGTAAATGTAGAGAAAATTGATGAAAGAAATATAAAATTCACTTTGAGTCGTCCTTTTGCATCATTCTTGGAAAATACAAGTTTAGGAATAATGCCAAAGAATATTTGGCAAGACTCCCCTGTTGAATTAAATGTGGCTAATACAAATCCAATAGGTAGTGGACCGTACAAAATAAAAAAATTGAGTAAACAATCTTCAGGTATTGTAAATGCTTATGAGTTAGAAGCTTTTAAGAAATTCAGTCTTGGAAAACCTTATTTGAAAAACATATCTTTAAAGTTTTATCAAAATGAAGAAAACTTACTAAATGCTTTAAAGACGAAAAGTATAGATCAAGCTAGCTCTATCACCCCTGCTAGTGCTGAGTCTTTAGAAGTAAAAAATACTATAAATTCTTTTACATTGCCTAGAATATTTGGACTTTTCTTTAATCAAAGTCAAAACCAAATTTTTACAAATAAAGTTGTTATCAAAGCAATAAATCAAGCAATAGATAAAGAAAATATAATAAATGAAGTATTAAGTACTTATGGAGTAGTAATAAACAATCCAATACCTGCAAACTTGATTGCTTTCCAAGAATTAAATCTAGTAAATAAATTGGCGCGAAGTGAAATAATTACTGAGACAAAAACAATGCTAGAAAAAGATGGATGGGTAATAGGTCCGAGTGGATACTTAGAAAAAAGTATTACTAATGAAAACAAAAAGAAAGTAAATACAATTTTAGAATTTTCTATTTCTACAGGAAATGCACCTGAACTTGCAAAAACTGCTGAACTTATAAAAAAAGACTTGGGTGCTATTGGCATGAAAGTAGAAGTAAAAACTTTTGAAATTGGAAATTTAAATCAATCAGTAATCCGCCCAAGAGACTACGACGCATTATTGTTTGGAGAAATTATAAATACTGAAAACGATTTGTATGCTTTCTGGCACTCTTCTCAGCGTAAAGATCCAGGGCTAAATGTAGCCATGTATACAAATGCAAAAGTAGATAAAATTTTAGAAGATGCATTTATCACAATGGACCCCGAAGTTCGTGCTAAGAAATATATACAATTTGAAGAAGAAATACAAAAAGACATGCCGGCTGTATTTTTGTATAGTCCCAATCTTATATATATAACTTTAAAAGAGTTGAAAGGACTATCGATTAAAGACATAGTCTCCCCTTCAGATAGATTCGCAAATGTGTATTTGTGGTATACTAAAGTGGATAATATTTGGAAAGTCTTCTCTAAATAATCATCTCGGCACAGGCTGAGATGAAAACTCCTATTATTAAATAATTAAAAAAAATAAATTGAATTAAAAAGAATGAAAAAAAATAGACTACCGTTCAGCGCTTTAAGCAAAGAAAGCAATAAAGAAAATCTAAAAGAAAATGCAACTCCGCATCAAAATAATAAACCTGCTCACCCACATGTAGTGGGGCACAATCAAGCTGGCACTAATCATGTAAAAAAAGAACATAAAAGTGAACACAGTACTGATGATAGAAAAAGAGTATCGAAAAACTCCACTTACCAATATTCTAAATTTGGTAAAGGTCAATCCCGTGGAAAATCTCGCCCATATAATGGAAATAACCAAAATAACAATACAAAAATACTTCCTCCAGAGGCTGGCGTAATTCGTATAATCCCGCTCGGTGGCGTAGAAGAAATTGGTAAAAACATGACTGCTATAGAGATCGGTGATGACATCATTGTTGTAGACGCTGGTATGCATTTCTCTACAGAAGAGACGCCTGGTATAGATTATGTAATACCAAATACTACTTATCTAGAAGAAAGAAAGGATAAAATCCGCGCACTATTTGTGACTCATGGACACTTGGACCATATCGGTGGTGTGCCTCTTGTCTTATCTCGTATCGGAAACCCCCCTGTGTATTCTCGCAATCTATCTATCTTATTGATGAGAAAGAGGCAAGCAGAATTCCCCCACCTACCTGCAATGAAGGAAAATATTGTTGAGAATGACTCAGTGGTGACTTGTGGAAAAATAAAAATAAGATTCTTTGGTGTAACTCACACTATTCCTGACTCTATGGGAATAATTATAGAAACAGAACATGGATGGATCGTTACACCTGGAGATTATAAATTAGATCAAATAGACGGTATTGTTTCAAAAGAAGAAGAAAAAGAATACTCTATTTTCGATAAAGCAAAGGTATTACTTTTACTTACTGACTCTACAAATATAGAAAACGAAGGATTTTCACTGCCAGAAATAAAAGTGCACCAAGGACTTGAGAATTTAATAAAAAAAGTAAATGGCAGACTTATCATAGCGGCTTTCGCTTCGCACATCACTCGTCTAGCCCATGTAGTAAAAGTAGCTGAAGGTTTGGGTAAGAAAATAGCGCTAGAGGGAAGGAGTATGAAAACAAATATAGAAGTAGCCATAGAGGCGAAATATTTCGAACCTAAAAAGGGCACTATCATACCGACAGAAGATGCTGACAAATACCCACCAAATAAAGTGGTAATACTTATGACAGGTGCACAAGGAGAAGAATTCTCTGCGCTCAATCGTGCAGCAAATAAAAGCCATGCGAAATTTCAATTACATAAAGGAGACACCATCATACTCTCTGCATCTATAGTTCCAGGAAATGAATTGAAAGTACAAAAGATGAAAGACGGCTTGACTAGACAAGGAGTCAGAATAATCACATATAGAACAGGTGGAGAAGACTTCGTGCATGCTACGGGCCATGGAAACCAAGAAGATATCAAATGGCTTCATAAAAAAGTGCATGCGAAATTCTTTATACCTATTCACGGACATCACTCTATGCTCGTAAGACATAAAGAGCTAGCAATAGAGCTCGGTCAATCTGAAGAAAATATTATAGTCCCAGACAATGGTTCTATTATAGAAATTTCAGCTGACGGACAAAAAATGATAAGGAGAAAAGAAAAAGCTCCAGCAGGACTTATGATGGTAGACGGTGTATCCGTGGGAGATAGTACTGATGTAGTCATCAAAGATAGACAAATGCTAGCCCAAGACGGAATGTTCGTCATCATAGCTCTTGTAGACCAAAAAACTGGGAAATTAAAAAAGTCTCCAGACTTAATATCTCGAGGTTTCGTTTACTTAAAAGAAAATCAAGAACTCTTGCGCTCTGTCCGAATGATAATTAAAAAATCTATTGAAGATAGGACAATGAAAGGAAATATTGTGGACTTTGATCATATCAAGGCGGACTTGGGTGAAAGTGTTTCAAAATTCTTATATCAAAAGACTTCCAAAAGACCACTCGTTATTCCTGTGGTTTTGGGTGTATAATACTTAAATGAAAAAAAACAGGAGGATAATATTTTTTGTAGGATTTTTACTTACAATTCCTATAGCTCTCACCTCTTATATAAACTCTAGTTTACTCCAAAGTTTTACAAATCCTTTTCAAGTTAGTGCAGTATATGTAGTTGCTTCTATCTTAACGATTATTATTCTCTCTAGAATACCGAAAATTCTTAGTCGTATAGGCAATTTGAGAGCTGCAACAATAATATCTTGTTCTACTTTTTTATCACTACTCGCACTAGCATATGGCAAAAATGTAGAACTCGTCGTTATAGCTTTTGTAATGTATTTTATAGGTACTCACCTTTTGATAATGACGCTTGATATCTTTATGGAGGATTTCACGAAGCAATCTAGCGTGGGTAAGATGCGAGGACTTTATCTAACTTTTATAAACTTGGCTTGGGTTACTGCACAATTAATCTCAGGGTCTATCATAGCTAAAAGTTCTTTTAAAGGAATATACTTACTAGCTTCGTTTTTTATTGTATTGCAAGCTTTAGTTTTGGTAATTTTCTTTAGAAAATGGCAAGACCCAATATATAAAAAAATAGCTATTTGGAAAACAATAAAATTCTTCATTCGTAACAAAAACATACA
>JAUPWJ010000068.1 GCA_030916575.1 Patescibacteria group bacterium
TATTGAGGCGAGCGCTATTTTTGACGAGAGTAAAAAAGAAGCACAACAAAAAAGAGAGGAAATGATAGAAAAGGCAAAAGCTGAAGTTGCATCTATGATTGATGCAGGTAAAAAAACTCTTGAACAAGAAAAAACAAAAATGGTCAATGATGCTAAGCGCGAAATTGTGGACCTTGTAGTTAAAACTTCTGAGAAGCTTCTAGGCTCTTCAGTAGACAAGTCTTACGAAGAAAAAGTAGTGAAAGAATTAAACAATATATAAAAATGGCAAAAAATTCATACAATGACATAGCCGAAGCTATATACCTTTCCACTCATGGAAAGTCTGGAGCTATGCTTTCAGAGTCATTGAATGATATTGTAAATTTTTTAAATCGTAAACGCTTACTCTCTAAATCCAAGTATGTTTTAGAAGCATTAAATAAAATTGTAGATAGAACGGAAGGAAGGATAAAGGTAAAAGTAAAAACAGTAAAGAACTTACATCCCGAGGCGAAGCAAGAATTGAGTCATATACTACAAAATAAATATAATGCTAAACATGTAGAGATAGTAGAGGAATTGGATGAGAAAGTGATTGGAGGAATGAGGATACAAGTTGATGACGAAGTTATGGACCTGACCTTAAAGAATAAAATTGGAAGATTACAAGAATATTTAACCAACGCATAATTATGAGCAACACAATTGTAGAAAACTTAAAAAGAGAAATAGAAAACTTCACATCAAAGCTTCAAGTAGAAAAAGTTGGAGCAGTGCTTGAGGTTTTTGACGGTATTGCGAAAGTCTCTGGACTCTCTGATGTGAAATCTTCTGAGATGGTCACATTCGCAAATGGAGAAGTTGGTGTTGCGCTCAACCTTGAAGAAGATGCAGTTGGTGTAATTATTCTTGGAGACTATTCTAAAATCAAAGAAGGGGATGAAGTTAAAGCTACTGGTAAAATTCTTGAAGTACCTGTAGGCGACGCTATCATCGGACGCGTGGTAAATGCTAATGGTGTTCCTATTGATGGTAAAGGTGGATTTAAATCTGACAAGACTTATCCTATAGAGCGCGTAGCATCCGGTGTGGTGACTCGTCAATCTGTGGATCAGCCAGTTTCTACTGGTATTAAAGTTATTGATGCGATTATCCCTGTCGGCCGTGGTCAACGAGAGCTTATCATTGGTGACCGACAAACTGGTAAGACCGCTATCGCTATTGACGCTATTTTAAATCAAAAAGGACAAAACATGATTTGTGTTTATGTTTCTATTGGTCAAAAAGATTCTAAACTTCGAAAAATCCAAGCACGACTCGAAGAAGGTGGAGCTATGGCATATACTGTCATCGTTTCTGCTGGAGCATCCGAAGCTGCCGCACTTTCTTACATCGCTCCTTATACAGGAGTCTCTATCGCAGAATATTTCATGGATCAAGGAAAAGATGTTTTGATTATTTATGATGACCTTTCCAAACACGCTGTGGCTTACCGTGAAATCTCACTTCTACTTCGCCGTCCACCAGGCCGTGAGGCTTACCCTGGAGACGTTTTCTATTTGCACTCAAGACTTCTTGAGCGAGCTTGCCGAAAAAATAAAGAATACGGAGGCGGAAGTATCACAGCTTTTCCAATTATTGAAACTCAAGCTGGAGACATCTCTGCATATATTCCGACAAATGTTATTTCTATCACAGACGGACAAATTTTCTTAGAGACTGATTTATTCTATAAAGGTATTCGTCCTGCAGTAAACGTCGGCTCTTCTGTGTCTCGTGTGGGAGGAAATGCTCAAATTAAAGCTATGAAAAAAGTGGCTGGACCTTTGAAACTCGAAATGGCGCAATACCGTGAGCTTGAAGCTTTCGCTCAATTCGGCTCAGACTTAGACGATGCTACAAAAAGACAAATAGAACGCGGAAAGCGCTCTGTGGAGCTCTTAAAACAGCTTCAATACTCTCCTGTGAAAGTTGAAAATCAAATCGTCGCCCTTTATGCTCTTGTGAAAGGATACATGGATGATGTAGAAGTAAATAAAATCAAAGATTTTGAAGCAGGATTGGTTGAATATGCTGAAAGAAATGCAAAAACTTTCTACAAAGAATTGATGACTGACAAAATGTGGAGTGATAAAGGCGAAGAAGAACTTAAAAAAGTAATTGCAGATTTTAAGACAAGTTTTGTGAAATAGAGGTTAGTTTTTATGGCAAATAGTAAAGCAATAAAAAACAGAATAAAGTCCGTAAAGAATACAAAGAAAATCACAAAAGCGATGGAGCTTGTATCTGCGAGTAAAATGAAGCGCGCGGTTTCAAGTACTTTGGCTTCTCGTATTTACGCAGAATATTCTTGGAATGTTTTAGTTTCTATTGCGAATAATATTGAAGACATTACCCACCCACTTTTTACAAAGAGAGAAGTTGAGAAGAACGTATTGCTTGTATTAATTACTTCCAATCGTGGACTTTGTGGAGCCTACAATGCTCAAGTAATAAAAAAAGCGCTTCAATTTTTAAAGAATGAAAATGTAAATGTTGATATTTTAACAATTGGTAAAAAGGGTGATGCAGCAATGCGAAGAATTGGTAAAAATGTCATTGCGAGCTTTGTTGAGCTTCCAGACAATGTTTCCACTCGTGACATTTTACCTATATCAAAACTTTTGACTGACGAATATACTAAAGGCAATTATGATAAAGTTGTAGTCGCTTATACGGATTATGTCTCAGCACTTTCACAAAAAGCAAATTTAAAACAAATCTTGCCAGTAAGTAAAACAGAATTGAAAGAATTGATTGAGAGCTTAGGAGAAAATATTCCGGAAAGTCAGAAAGAAAACAAAATCAATTATTTTCTGGAAGGGGATGTGAATATGTTGATAGGAAGTTTGGCTCGAAAGCTCACCCGAATGCAGATATATCAAATGATGCTAGAGAGTAATGCTTCTGAACAATCAGCCCGAATGGTAGCCATGAAGAATGCATCGGAGGCATCAGGAGAAATGATAGATGAGCTGACATTAGTATTTAACAAAGCCCGCCAAGCAAGTATCACCCAAGAAATTTCAGAAATAAGTGCAGGTATGGTTTCAGTAAATTAAAAATTATTATAAATTATTAAATTAACAACATTATTATGAAAACAGGTACAATAAAAAGAATAATCGGGCCGGTCGTAGATGTCGCTTTCGAAGGAGAGCTTCCAGCAGTTTACAATGCGTTAACAGTTAAGAATGGAGATAAGACTCTAGTCCTAGAAGTTGAGCAACACGTTGGAAGTTCTATCGTGCGTGCTATCGCCATGGATACTACAGACGGACTTGCTCGAGGCATGGAAGTGACAGATACAGGAGCACCTATTTCTGTACCTGTGGGCGCGGGGACACTTGGAAGAATCTTCAATGTTCTAGGAGAATCTATCGATGACGGCAAAGCAGTAGAAAGTAAAAAGAGACTTCCTATTCACCGCAAAGCTCCAGAGTTTACTGCGCAATCAACTAAAGTTGAAATTCTTGAAACCGGTATCAAAGTCATTGACCTGATTTGTCCAGTGCTAAAAGGAGGAAAGGTAGGACTTTTCGGAGGAGCGGGAGTGGGAAAGACTGTCGTTATCCAAGAGCTCATTCACAACATTGCATCAAACCACGGAGGATATTCTGTATTCGCTGGAGTAGGAGAGCGAACTCGTGAAGGAAATGACCTTTGGCATGAAATGAAAGATTCTGGAGTTATCGATAAAGTTGCGATGGTCTTCGGACAAATGAATGAACCGCCAGGTGCTCGTATGCGTGTGGCTCTATCTGGTCTTACAATGGCGGAATATTTCCGTGATGAAGAAAATAAAGATGTACTTCTTTTCATAGACAACATTTTCCGTTTTACTCAAGCGGGTTCTGAGGTGTCAGCATTGCTTGGCCGTATTCCTTCTGCGGTGGGTTACCAGCCAACTCTTTCAACTGAAATGGGTATGATGCAAGAACGCATCACTTCTACTGATAAAGGCTCTGTTACTTCTGTGCAAGCTGTGTATGTGCCAGCAGACGACTTGACTGACCCAGCGCCAGCAAATACTTTCGCTCACTTGGATTCTACTGTGGTTCTAAACCGTTCTCTTACTGAAATCGGTATTTACCCAGCTGTTGATCCATTAGATTCTTCTTCAACAATTCTTGACCCGAATATCGTCGGTGCTGATCACTACAATACTGCTCGTGAAGTTCAAAGAGTTTTGCAGAGATATAAAGATTTGCAAGACATCATTGCGATTTTGGGTATGGAAGAATTATCCGAAGCTGACAAAGAGCTCGTAGCTCGTGCTCGTAAAATCCAGAAATTCCTTTCTCAACCTTTCTTCGTAGCTGAACAATTTACTGGAGCGAAAGGTATTTATGTTCCTTTGGCTGAGACTATTCGCTCATTCAAAGAAATATTAGCCGGTAAGCACGATGACAAAGCAGAAGGAGAGTTTTATATGAAAGGTGCGTTATAAAAAATATCCCACACTAGGCGGGATATTAAAAAATGTTGTGTCGTTAGTTGATTTATGTTTTCTGGCGTATATTAGCAATAAAGCCGCAAACTACAGCAATAAGGATGACTGGGAGTCCTATTTTAGAAAAACCCAACATACATAAGATAGTCCCCAGAAACATTAACCCAACACAGGCTAAAATAAAATTTCTTCCACGCATAATGTACAGATTTAGACTTATATTATATATTATATAAACCAAAATGTCAAGTAAAAAAATACAACTTAAAATAATCACTCCAGAGCGTTTAGTTTTGGAAGAAATAGTGGACCAAGTTACTTTGCCTACTCTAGAAGGCGAGATAACAATATTACCTGAACACATTCCTGTAATCGTAGGCCTTAAATCTGGTGATATTGTGGCTATGTCAGGCGGTGAACCTATTCCTTTTGCAGTCTCTGGTGGCTTCGTAGAGGTTAAGACGGGTCTTGATGGAAATACTGAAGTCGCCGTGCTTGCAGACTTTGCAGAACACGTAGCAGACATTACAGATGATGCCATAGAGAAAGCTAAAGCGAAAAGCGAAGAATTACGTAAACAAATGGAAGATAAGGGTGCCGTTGACTTTGAGCACTTTGAAGCTGAACTTGAACGTTCACTTACAAGAGTCAAAATTGCAGATAAGTGGCGCACTAAGAAGTATAGAAAATAATTTTGTAGTATAATATTCGTATGGATGCTATAAAAAGTAAGTTAGAAATTTTTGATGAAAAAGTTATAAATTTTTCAAGAAAGTGGGGAATGCCATTTTCTCGTTTTGCTATTTTTGTAATTTACTTCTGGTTCGGAGCGTTGAAAGTTTTTGAACTCTCTCCTGCAAGCCCACTTGTAAGTGCATTACTTGCACAAACCATGCCTTTTATAAGCCCTGATGCATTTTTAATTGCATTTGGATTACTAGAGATGGTTATTGGTATAGCATTTCTTATTCCTCACTTAGAACGCTTAGCAGTTTTTGCATTAGTACTTCACCTTATAACCACTATCATGCCTTTATTTTTACTCCCACAAATAGCCTGGAGTGGCGTCATGGTGCCTACCTTAGAAGGGCAATACATGATAAAAAATATCTTACTCGTTGCTTTAGCCTTAGGTATACTTTCGCATTTACATACTCATAAAGAAAAAACTGTAAATTAGGTAAAAAAATAAGGCCAACAACTACATGGGTAGGTTGACCTTATTATGATAATGACGCAGTGAACGTCAGGCGATTCAAAAAATGGGGTGCTAGTTCGTTTTTAGGCGCAACCGCAACCCCGTCCTCAAGAGGGTCCGAAGACCATAATTCTTTAAAAAAGAGAGCCACCCACCACAATTCAATTATTGGGTGATATGCAA
>JAUPWJ010000069.1 GCA_030916575.1 Patescibacteria group bacterium
TGACCTCGTCATTACCAATGACGTGCTCTACCAACTGAGCTACAACGGCATATTAACTTTTTATCTACCAAGACAGCTACAACGGCATATTAACTTTTTATCTACCAAGACAGCTACAACGGCAAACAGACGTAACGACCTACCAAAACAACTACAATGGCATACCCCAAATAGTAGTTTATTTTTAACTTTTTTGCAAAAGATTTTTATTTACTTTTTAGCGAAACCTTCAAGTGCTTTTAGAGCTTCAATTGGAACCATGTAAACTACAGTATTAGATTGATCGGATGCCATATCATTTATAGATTGAAGAGTTCGAAGGTGAAGAGCCCCAGGCATAGACGCAAGCATTTGAGCAGCTTTTGCAATATTTTCAGATGCAGCCAATTCTCCTTCAGAATTTATGATAACTGCTCTTTTCTCTCTTTCAGCTTCTGCTTGTTTACCGATAGTTCTCTCCATTTCAGCAGGAAGTGAGACATCTTTCAATTCTACATTTTGAACTTTCAAACCCCAAGCATCTGTCTCCTTATCAACAATCTCTCTTATCCTATCTGCAATTTTATCTCTACTTGAAAGTAATTCATCTAAAGTAACTTCTCCGACAATATTTCGCATTGTAGTCTGTGCATATTGTGAAATTGCATAACGAAAATCTTCCACTTCAATCACCGCTTTTGGAGCATCGCTGACTTTATAATAAATAACAGCGTTTACCTTTACAGAAACATTGTCTCTGGTTATAGCATTTTGGTCTGGCACATCCACAGCCTTGATTCTGACATCCACCTTCTGGTAACTCTGAATAATGGGAAGAACTATTCTCCAGCCCGGCTCCATCACCGCTGTGAACCTACCGAAAGTAAATTTCACTCCTCTTTCATACTGATTTACTTGACGAATACTTATAACAATAATAAGAAAAAAGAAAATTAAAAGATATGCCATAAAAATTTTAAATTAAGATAATAATATTAATTATAACACAAATTGATTACTTAATTTTTAGAGTGAGTATCTCTACCTAGTTTATCAATTAAAGCCATACCTACAGCAGATACTACAAAAACTAAATGAATTATTGTCTGCCATTTCATAACAGTAGGGTCTATATTACTTGCATTAATAAATGTCTTCAAAAGGTGGATAGCGGAAATAACTATAATAGCTGTAGAGAGTTTTATCTTTAAAACATTAGCATTTACATGTGAAAGCCAACTAGGCTCATCTGGATGCCCTTCTAGGCGAAGCCGCGAAACGAAAGTCTCATAACCTCCAACAATAACCATTATTAAAAGATTTGAAATCATAACTACATCAATAAGACCTAGAACTGTAAGCATTATATCAGTCTCAGTTAAATGACCAACTTCCCCTATGAGATGGACAAGTTCCATTACAAATTGAACTACATACACACCTTGTGCAACTATAAGGCCTAAATAAAGAGGTACCTGCAACCAGCGACTGCCGAAAAGAATAGTAGACAACATCCCCCCATCTATATTTTCTTTTTTATTGTTTTCCATTTTTGTATTATAATAATTTTTTCAATATAAGCAAACTTATAAATAACACAAAAAGTTCAGTTTTAAACTTTCCATGATATAATTTAATAAACAAAAACCTTATGGACCAAACAAAAAAGAGCCAAAAAAATGCTTTTTCTAAAATAGGTTTTTTAGCTTTGGTATTTTTATTTAGTATATTATCAATACTTATATTAATAAATTCAACAGGAAAAAACATAAACTCTAACTCAATATCTGCAAACTTACTAACTGGCGGAGATACAAAAACAGGTGGAGAAACAACGACTACCGGAGGAAGTAAAACGACTACGGACACTACAACAGCGACTGACACAGTCACAACTACAGGAACGACAGATACTAAAACACAAACAACGCCAGACTCTCCTACCCTAGATACAACAAAAGATAACCCTACTACTACTCCTACAAATCCTACTACCCCAACAACTACAACAAACCCGACAAATCCTACTACCCCAACAACTACAACAAACCCGACAAATCCCACAACTACGACAAATTCAAATAATCCCACAGAGACTCAAACAACATCAAATAATAATGGAACAACATCTTCAAATCCTCAAACATTAAATACAAACAATTCATCTATACCCTCTACTAATAACAGTTCTACAAATAACACAAATTCGCTACTGCTAAATTCTAGCTCTAAAAATTTACCTAATTCAACAACAAATGAAATAGAGAATCCTTCTACAAAAATAAATTTCTTAGAAGAATTAAATAAAATAAATTACACAATTAAAGAATTCACCGACAAAGTCTATACTGCAGAAATTGTCACTTTTAGTGAAGCCACTGCGTTAACAGGAATTACACTAGGTGCGATAAGTATGATTACTGGAACAATTGCTTTTAATGTTAAAGGCTTGTCTCACTTACTAGGAAGACTGTGGTCTATACTTATCTACGGTTTTGGTATTAAAAAAAGAGCCCTACCTTGGGGCACAGTTTATGACAGCTCCACCAAGCAACCCATAGACCCCGCATATGTCATATTGCGTAATATGGAAGGTGAGACTATAAACACCTGCATGACTGACATAGACGGCAGATACGGCTTCTTAGTAGAGCCAGGTAAATATATAATCAGTGCGTATAAAACACACTTTGTCTTTCCATCCCTAAAATTATCAAATAAAATTACTGATGAATTTTATGATGATTTATATTTTGGTGAACAAATTGAAGTTCAAACTTCTGGTCAAGTTTTAGCTAAAAATATACCTATGGATAGAAAGAACTTTGACTGGAATGAATATGCAAAAAACAAACAACAAAAAACGAAATTCTTTCATAAGAGCGATGTCATCTTTAGAAAGATAACAAATTTTCTTTTTGCTATTGGATTTATTTTAGCTGTTTTAATATTTCTAAAAGACCCAACTTCATACAATATGACAATATTAGTTCTTTATATCTTACTTTCATTAAGTCATATATTTATAATTCGTAAACACATAATGGGCACAGTAACAGAAAAAGCTACAGGCATGCCTCTATCTTATGGAATATTGAGAATATATAGTATTGGTGATGGTAAGGAAATTACTAGAAAAATTTTAGACAGATTGGGAAATTATTATTGTCTCATACAAAATGGAAACTATATGGTGAATTTAGAAAAAAAGAACCTAGACGGTTCTTACACTAAAGTATTTACCTCTCCTAAAATCGTAATAGAAAAAGGTTATTTGCAAAAGAATTTTAGAATATAATTCTTAAGCAAATTCTACAACCTTATCCTCACAAAATAATAGACATCCATGTACTGGCATAACCAATAAATCTGTTGTTTCTGGATCTTCATTGAATTTATCACTGATAAATCTAAAATTATGAATACCTTTTTCGGAGTTATAATTTTTAGGACTGTAATACTCCTCTTTATCCAATACTTCTTTAGAACTTTTATCTAATTGAATATTTACTAGATTGATATATTGACCAGCTTCAAAAGTAGCACTATGTAAAGTACCAACCACAAGAACTTTGCCTTGATGGTCAGTAATAGTAACTTCTTTTTGAGAGAATTTTTCAACAGCTTTTTTTATTAACTCAATATTGTGTTCCCTATCATTTTCCTCTTTATCTGCATTTTCTAAATTATATCCTTCCATGTTTTTATTATACCAGTTCTTTCGTCCAATCAGTATAAGCAAAAAGAACCATATTTCTATGGCTCTTTTTCAATGCGCGACTTAGTGGATGATGTTAGAACTGCCATTAAGAACTACGATAAACATATTTATATACTAAATTTTTTAAGAAAAGATTTTATACCTGAAACAGTAATAGAATAAGCGCGTACAAATGAATCATCCACATGAGCATAAAGTATTCCCTCTTCAGTGCTAGTTTCTACGAATTGACTTGCAAAGGTTATTGTTGTTGCCTCACTATCTTGAATAAATGGCTCTGGCGAAACCCAGTCAATTTTTCCATTCTCATAATCATAAATAAATAACCCGACAGAAAACATTCCATATTTGATTACGCCATCGGACATTTTTTGATTTGCTTCACGCCCATTTATAAATCCAAGTAACTTTCCTTCACCAACATCAATAAATTTTTTAGATAATAGTGGAGCTGGAGAAGCATGTCCTCCAATCCAAGAAATGCTATGTTCTTTTGGATGAAATACTGTATTACCATACTCCCATGATTTACCCATATCTTTTGCGATAGCAAATTTAACTATTGAATAAGTGGCTTCAGGTTGTCTATCTCTAGATTCAATTAGATTGTAACGACATCCCTTGCTGTTAATTGGTGCAATAGAAACTTCTTTAGCACTATTTACACTATTATTTAAAAGAACAGGCTCTGTCATTTCAAGTGAATCTAAATCTTTACCCACCGCGTGCCCAAGATGAATTTTTGTTTTTTTAGACTTGTCTTTATATTTTATAGGGATAGTAAAATAAACATGCATTAAACTAGTTTCTCTATCTATCCAAATATCTGGATCTTCAAGACCAATAAAGTCCCCATCGTCTCCAATTAGATTATCTAAAATTTCTTTTTCATTTTTTATATTCAATCTTTCTCCTATTTTAAAATTTTCTAGAGACTCTCCCGACAACAAATGTAGTTCACTTCTATCTGTATATCCTTTTACATTCAAATCACCTTCTCGATTTACGACACATCGTATAATACCCCTTTTGTTTTCTGACCTAGAGTCAAGGGTAATGGCCATCACAAGCTTAAATTTATCATCTGTTTCTATAACTTTTCCTTTATGTTCTGTATAAAACTTTTCCATATCTGAATTATACCAGTTCTTCCGTCCAATCAGTATAAACAAAAAGAACCATATTTCTATGGTTCTTTTTCTTTGCGCGATCGACCGGGCTTGAACCGGCAACCTCCCACGTGACAGGCGGGTGCTCTAACCAGTTGAGCTACGATCGCGTATTATCTATAAACTAACCTCACTATTATACATAAAATCCTTAAAATTCAAAGATTCTATTGTGTCGGCAACAGGGATCGAACCTGTGACCTTGGGCTTATGAGTCCCA
>JAUPWJ010000070.1 GCA_030916575.1 Patescibacteria group bacterium
GCCGGTGGTTCAAAAGGAACCACCGGACTTTTTAATTGTAAGGGACCCATAATTTGTCCCATTTTTCCTCCAGTTGTCTTCGGTAGGCTTTTGCGGAATTGCCGGCGTATAGGCTTCTTTCGCCTAGGTTTACAATAAAGCAGGCGTTTAAGCCTTTGAAAAGGTCATCTGCAGGCCATTCTTTTTCTTGACCTTTCCGTTCTTCATCACAATATTCTGCGACAAGAATTAAATGATATACATTTTCATCTTCTGATTCAAGCTGGGCTCTGATTTCCTTGATTCTAAAAGAGTCAATTTCGCACTCAAATTTATTTCCTTGCGTAACACTGCAAAAGAAAAAAATCTGACCTTCAGTAACCTTGCGACAAAAATCGCTAGGCGTATACGCTCCGAGAGCGTATGAATTTTTGATGTTTTGCATCAGTTGTTCGTTAAAAAACAAACGAGGTGCGTCAGCTATCATAGTTTTTGCTTTAATTAAGGTGAACGGTACTATTATCATTTAGTAGATTACAATATTTTTTAAAAAATCGCAAAAATAATAAAAAAATTGCCAGTGACTCCTAAGGGGGGGGTCACTGGCAATTTACTCGCTAGTAGGTATTCCAAACCTTTTGCCAAGTCGCCTTGATAAGGCGACTGTATCCATGAGCCGAATTTTCGGCAAAGGCCTCCTCCTCGTCGTCGACAAGGAATACTGCGTTTACGCCAGTAAATAACTCTTCAACAAGGAGCTGTTTTTTCACACCCGAGCGTTCTCCGGTAGAGTACTCGACAAAACAAATAAAGGAGTCCTTACCCTCAGTTTTAGGTCCGGAGTATTCTTCGGACCTTACGAAGGTTAGAATCTCGACTTCAGAATTGGGATTTCTCCCAGCCTCAGCATTCACAGAGTAAAATCTCTGCCCTTTTTTTACTTTCTTGAGAAAGCTGTTTTTGTTAAAAATTCCAAACTGGAAATATGTTCGGATTTTAAACAAAAATTCTTTGTTCACAGAAGCAAATTTGCTAAATGTCATTGCAGTAGGCATTGTTTTTTTATTTAAAAAGCGTTAATGAATGGTACAAATATATAATTAATAGTATACATCATTTATAATAAAAAGTCAATAAAAAAAAAGAGGCTATATCATTATTATGATTTCGCCCCTCTGTAGTAATTTTTTATATATCTTAGTTTTGGTTTAATAACCAGAACAGAGATACTAAATTTAATAATTAATTTTTTAAATACGTATCTTAGTCTTATTTTTAGACTAACCCCCCAAACCCTAATCAAGGTAGTTAAATTTTTAAATAAATACCTTAGTATTGGTATAAGAAAAATAATACAAATACTAAAATCAACCAGTAAATTTGATAATGTATAAACAGGTATTTGTTTATATCTTATCCTTGGTCTATAGCCCATTAGCCAAATAATTAGGCTAGCTAATAAGTTTATTGCCGTGGAAACAGCTCCAATCAACATTAAAATAGTCAATGCGCTGCTTCCTGCTCCAATTTTGGATATACCAAATCCAAACAAATAAATTTTTATGGCATCCCAAAGGTAGAACCCAAAAAGTAGTATTGGAACATCATAAAAAAGTAAATTTATTTCGTGCTTCGCTTTTCTCACCCAAATTGTAAAGGGAGCAAAAAGCAAGAGAGTGATAAATGGTGCCAAGAGACACCAGAGAAAGTTCGCACCTAGTACGAACATTGAAGTAAAAGAACTCATAACAATCACCAAAATAACAATTATGGTGATTGTTTCGCTCCTTTTTCGAAGTGAAATAGCACCTTTCATAGTTATATTTATTAGTGAATGAAATTGATGAAAATTCCATGTAAGACTATCACAAAAATGAGCTGAAATCTAATTACAAAAATTTTGTTTTAATGTTAAAATATAGCTGTGAAAAAGATACTAAAAAATGTCTTGATGCTACTCCTCTTAGGAGTGATGATTTATTCTTTCAGAAATGAAATAGGTACCGCGATAGGAGTAATAAAAAGTAAATATTTTCCATGTAAAGATCCGATAGAATATTCTCTCGGTGTTTTTGATGAGCGTTTCGGAGTGTCCCAAACAGAATTCTTGGCCTCACTGAAGAAAGCAGAAACAGGATGGGAGAAATCAATAGGGGAGAATTTATTTGAATATAAAGATGGAGGAAGTTTAAAGATAAATCTTATTTATGATAATAGACAGCTCGTCACAGATAAGTTGGAGAAAATTGATTCTGTAGTAGAAGAGGGTAAAGGTTCATATAATGAAGTTAAGGCTCAGTATGAGAACTTAAAAAAAGAATACGAAAATGATAAAAAAGTTTTTGAAAGTAGATTGAAAATTTTTGAAGAACGCAGAGATGTATACGAAGCACAAGTACAGTATTGGAACAATAAAGGGGGAGCGAGTAAAGAAGAATATAATAAATTACAAAAAGAACAAAAATATTTACAGGCAGAATCTGTTGAGATTGCAAATTTACAGGCTGTATTAAATATAAAAATAAATGATTTGAATTCTATGGCTAGTATGCTAAATGGTTTAGCAAATTCATTAAATCTAAATGTTTCTAAGTTTAATAATATTGCCGAAGAGAATGGAGGAGAATTTGAAGAGGGAACTTATGAGCGGGATCTAAACGGAGAGAGAATAAATATTTATCAATTCGATAATCAAACAAAATTAATGAGAGTTATGATGCATGAATTCGGTCATGCTCTTGGCTTGGAACACATAGGGGATGAGAAAGCGATAATGTATAGACTCAACAATGGAGTAAACCAAGAGCTAACAATAGGTGATATTACTGAACTAAAGAAAAGGTGTGGAATTATAAAAGAGTCATAAACTTTACAAAATAGTTTTAAAGTGTTACGGTATAACATAACATTTTGTTTTTTACATATATTTTGAATGGTTATTTTAGGAGTTTCGGACTTTTGAAATAACCATTCATAAATGATAAATATGACACAGATGAAAGTAGGAGGAGAACCTATGGAAGTTGACCTCACTTCCTGTCGTTCTTTGAGCGACCTTGGAAAGATTATGGAAATTGTTTTTGGAAAAGTTATTCCACAACAAGATGAATTTCGTTTTCCTGCAACAGAATACAATATAGCTAGTATTACCCTTACTTATTTCTGGTGGCTTAACAACACCGAAAAGGCCAGACACCAGGCTGTGTCGAGGGTGAAGAGCTACATCAACCAAGGTGGTCAGGATTTTGATGTTTTCATTGCCTTACTTTTTTACAAGGCTTTAAAGGATGACGGAAAAAAACTTCAGTTTCTAAAACTCACAGCTATAAATGGTAAGTATCTATCTCCAGAAATAATAGCTTCTCTGTCTCATCAAAGATTAGAAGAAACTGTTTTTACTCTGCTGGGATTATTATTTAACGATAAAACTGTTGAATACATCACGTATTTAGTTTACCACGAGGGTAAGCGTGGAAGTCTGTTAGACTTACATAAAGAAATAAATACCTGGTAGAGAATTTATAAGGCCAGTCTGCTGTATTATACAGCAGACTGGCCTATTTTATTTCGTATGAATAGCTAAATAAATATCTTCAAGAGCTCGCACGGCATCGCCAGAAGCAATGTTGTTTTGATGGTATAAGATATTTGTGCAGTCGCCAGCAGCCCAGATGCCTTTAGTTTCTGTTTGTTGATTGAGAGGATTTATTTTTACTCTTTTGTATTCGTCTAAAGCTACGACATTTTTTGCAAAATCAGTATTTGGTATCTGGCCAATTTCTACGAAGATACCAGAGACTTTTAATTCTTTGTCTTCACCTGTAGTTACATCTTTATATATAAGTCCTTCTACAAACTTTTCACCTTTTATTTCTAAAATATCTACATTTTTGAGTGCTTTCATTTTAGGATTACTCAAGACTTTTTCAACTGTGATTTCATCTGCACGAAAAGTTTCGCTTCTGTTTAATAGCGTTACAGAGTTACAATAAGCGAGAAGCTGAGCAGCACTTTCAAAACCAGCATTTCCTCCTCCGATAACAGCTACATCCATGCCAGAGAACATTGGTCCATCACAAGAAGCACAGTAGGTAAGTCCTTTGTGTTCAA
>JAUPWJ010000071.1 GCA_030916575.1 Patescibacteria group bacterium
GGGTTTGAGTCTCTTAAATTTTTGGCGGTTCCGCCGGCTTTCCTATGTGCCATATTGTTTTATTATTATATTAAATGCTAAAATTTACCTAAGAGCTTTGAGAACATAGTATAAACAATATTATGGAAAAAATCAAGCATATAATAACTAATAGTGTTGAGAGTGATACTGGTAAGGACATTTTGACTGTTTTTATCATAATTCTGGTTGGACTAGGGTCCTTTGGATTAGGTAGGTTATCTACGTCCACCAATAACTCCGGAATCAGCGTGGAATACATAAAAGAGCCTAGTCTACCTACCTCTAGTAATGCCATATCAGCCCTAAATACAGTCCAAAATACTAAAACAGAGCCAAATACGCCTAAACCTAAAAAAGCTCAATTTGGGGTGTATTTTGCCTCAAATCGGGGGAGTAAGTATTATTCGATTGGTTGCTCTGGAGGCAAAACTTTAAAAGAAGAAAATAAAATTTATTTCCAGACAAAAGAAGAAGCAGAAAAAGCTGGATACGAAATTTCTAGTAGTTGTAAGTAGTCTGAGTAAATGGACTCTGGGGTATAGGGAAGGGCTTATTTTAAAAGGTCTTGTTTATACATGCGTGTCGCACAATATATGTTTCCGGTAGGTCTTAAGTAGGATTAAACCAACCAAAAACATTAAGCACATTGTGCGACATTTTATGTACGGCACAATGTGCTTTCTTAAAGAAAAAATTATTTCTTAGAACACACTTTGAACTAGACTCCAGAACCAATTCCAAATACCTGTAAGAGTCAGGCCATAATACTGCATAATAAGAAGCACAATGACAATCATTATTATGATGCCAATGAATCCCCCATTTTGATTTTTTAAATTATTTTTCATATCAATATTATACAATAAATTCAAATATTTATCCAAATTAATTATCTTTAAAATCTTCTGAGAATAAAATCAAGGTTGTTAAATCAGACCAAATAAGTGAATCTTGAGGTATTTTACTTTCGAGACTTGGGTAAATATTATACTCTCTACTTATATTTTGAACTAAAAATAGGGCCGCAGGTGAATAACAAACTTTATTTTTTGTTTCTACAACTTTACTTTCAAATTCGGTTAAAGAAAGTTCTCCACTTATAAATCTCTGACAAATAATCATAAAAGAATTCGCTGTCTTTGCATATTTTTTTATGTTCAAAAAACCTTCCAAATCATTTTCTAATAAATTTTCTACACTTCGGGAAGAACCAAATGGTAAATCTTTAAAAAATTTTAAATCAAAAAGAAATTCGTTTAAATTTAAATTTTTATCTATTACTAGATTAAGTATTTTAGGTCTTAAAAGTAGTGACAAGACTTTACTTTTTTCAAAATTTGACTCTTCAAAGTTACTTTTCATAACTTCTTCATAGATACTTTTTACAAAAGAATAATTTTCCTCAAAATCTTTTTTACTTGGTAAGCAATCTAATAAATAAAACATTATTGCTCGCTCTGTTATTTGATGTGCTTGATATTCTGCAAATGTAGGGTCTCCATATTTTAAAGAAGATTCAATAAAATCACGGTCTTCTTCTGGATAGCCTCTCTCTTTTTGATATATTTTTATTGAGTCTAGAACCCTTAAATTATCATCAATAAACTTTTTCTGTCTTTGTTCTTTTGAGTCCCCTGCTACTGAATGAGATAATTCAGTTATAAGTAAGAAAAAGTTACTCATATAAAGTTTATTTTTATTAAAAATATCAAATAATTCCTTATCTGTAACTAAAGAATCTGGTTGATTCACTTCTTCTTTAGGAAAATTATAAGTTATAGTATCTCTTCTATTACTAGCCAAGGCTGTTCCATTTGGATCTTGATTAATATAGGCGAAATTTTTACAATATTTTGCAAATAAACCATAAAATTTACAGTGGAGTTCTTTCTCTTGTTCTTTTGACAATTCTATATCTTTGTATTTTGAATAAATATCCTTATACTGGTCAAAACATACTTCTAATTCTTTTTTTTCATTTTCTTTCAAACCTTCTATATACTTTTGAATATCATTCTGATCTAGAGTTTCCTTAGAAAGTTCTGGGAGATTATGATCAATTACTCCTAATTCTGATCTTATTTTTTTAATCTCTTTTTCTGTTCTTTTATTAGAAAAGTAATCCAACAATGCACGACCTCCTGTTAGCCCTGCTGTAATACTAGCTCCTATAACAAGACCATCTTTTAAAAATTCACGTCTAGAATTCACTTCTTCGGGTTTATTTTTATTTTCTAAATTACTTTTTTCGTTCATACAATTAAATAGCGTAAGGTGGCAAATAAAACATCGGGTCTAAGTAACCATTTGTAGCTGCTATAGGCTGGGTCAAGGTCTTACCTGGACATGACTTACTAGGCAAAGTCTCAACTTTCACTGATGTGGACGCATATACACTTAAATGTAAATGAGGTCCTGTGACACGCCCAGTACTGCCCGTGTAGCCTATAAGCTCACCACGAACAACCTTTTGACCCTTAGACACCTTTATCAGCGATAAGTGCCCGTAAGTGCTAGCTAGGCCATTCCCATACTCTATAAGTATCCACTGACCAAAAGAAGCTCCAGGACAAGTGATATCGGTATTACCAGTGCCCATGACTGTACCGTCTGCCATGGCATAGAGTTTCTGCGGTGTACGAGCTCGGAAGTCAGTTCCGGAATGACCATTGGCATAAATTCTATGTGGACCAGTTTTGACTCCGAATTGCTGAGTGACAAATATTTCATCAAGTGGCCAAGACAAAACTCCGGCTGTCGGTAATTTTGAAGGATCTAAAATAAATTTTAATTGTGACTCATAACTTTTTATTTCTTGTTCAAGTGCTAACTTTTTTGCAGTTTGATCTTTTATAATTTTTTGATAATTAGCTTCGTTGTTTTTTGTATCTTTTAATAATTTATTCTTTTCTGCGACATTATTGTCAACTATTTTCTTTTGGTCAGCCAAATCTGTACGCAAGCTCACGAGCTCTTTTTTTGCTTCTATTGTTTCGTCTCTAGTATCTTCCAACTCCCCTTTAACTACTTTTAAAGTTGAAATTTGATCTCTTATACTTTCTCTTAAAGTATTTATATTATCTATATCATTCCAAACAGTAGTAAAATCACTTTCCTTAGAAATTAAATTACCTACCATGCTCATATCCTCAAACTCAGCAATTCTTCTAATACCGACTCCAATAGCTCCAGTATGGTCTGAAATAGATTCTTCTTTATTAGAAATATCAGAAGATAAACTTTGGATTTTTAAATTTGTTTTATCTATTTTACTTTGAGTAAGAGATATGTCTGCAGAAAGCTTTTTCTTGGTTAAATCGAGCTGTTTTAAAGTATTACTAAGTGAATCTTTTTGTTTACTTAATTCTCCTAATTGATTTTGGAAGGTTTTTATTTGTTGTTCTAATTTATCAATGTCTGTATTTTTCTGTTCAATTTTATTTTGTAATTCCTGTGCTGTTTGCGCAAAAGAAAAATTAAAATAAAAAAATACTGGCAATACTAAAATTAAGCCAAGTAATAAAAAATTAAATTGCTTTTTGTAATCGTAGTATTGTTTCATTTTTTCCTAAAATATCTGCCACTAAAAATGGGTCTGGGGATTTATCACGCCCTGTTAAAGCAAAACGCACAGGGTGTAATAGCTCTCCCCTGCTCTCTAGAGAGTCTGCAATATCCATAAGGGTTTTTTTAATATTTTCCATAGAAAAATCTTTTTCATCTATATTTTCCAATCCTTTTATTGCAGACTCTAAATTATTTTTTATTTTCTCTAGTGTAGAATTTTTGAAAATTAATTTCGCCTTGTCGTACACAGGTTCATTTAAAATATAATCAAATTCACCTTGCTCTACCATACTTTTAACATCACTCCATTTATTTATTCTTTCAAAAATCACAGAAACTAATTTCTTATTTTGAAGCTGTTCTGGTAAATATAAAAAAATATTTTTTTCAACTTCATTAGAAGGCAACTTCTTCATATGCTCTTTATTCATCCAGTCTAATTTTTCATCATTCCACTGTGCGCCCGAGATACCAATCCTTTTGATATCAAAGATTTCTATCAATTCCTCTGTAGTAAATATTTCTTTCTCTCCACCAGGATTCCATCCCAAAAGCGCCAAAAAATTTATCATCGTTTCTGGTAAATAGCCTTCGCTAGCATAGTCTAGTATATCTTTTGCTCCATCACGCTTGCTCAATTTTTTATTTCCGCCTTCGCCTAGTATTGGAGGCAGAATCACAAATGCTGGATGCTTTATTCCTAATGCATCATACAAAGACAAAAACTTCGGTGTTGATGATATAAATTCATCTGAACGCATTATATGCGTTACATTCATCTGCAAATCATCGATAATATGGGCAAAATTATAAGTAGGATAACCATCGCTCTTAATTAAGATAAAATCATCAAGCGCTTCTGGTCCAGCTGAAAGGTCACCTCTGACTTCGTCGTGCCATTTATAACTTTTTATCTCTGGAGTCTTGAACCGCAAAGCTTGTGTTCCATCCCATACGCCAAAAGTTTCTGGGCGATGGTCACGGTAAAAAAATGGTCGCTTTTCCTGTTCTGCTTTTTTTCTAAAATCATCGAGTTGTTCCTTCGTATATGGATCTGGATACGCATGACCTTTTTCGATAAGATCTAATGCGTATTTTTTATACAAATCTAGTCTTTCTGATTGAATATATGATGCATATGGTCCACCGATATCTGGGCCCTGATCCCAAGTTATTCCAAGCCACTTTAAAGACTTAATGATGTGCTCTATAGAGCCAGCAACTTCCCTTTCTTTGTCTGTGTCTTCAATACGAAGTATAAAAGTCCCTTGGTGCTTTCTCGCCCACAAATAAGCATACAGAGCTGTTCGGACACCTCCCACATGCATAAATCCAGTAGGACTAGGTGCAAATCTTGTGACTATTTTTTTATCAGCATTTTCATTCATAATGCTATTTTAGCATTATTTAACTGAGATTAAAAGAGAACTATTCTTCGTGAGATATAGCAATACGGATTATTTCTTCTGCGATTTCTTGTGCGGCATTTGGTTTGTAAAATGCTGTTGCATTTTTTGCCATCCTGTCATAATGAACTTTATCTCTCATTATTTTTGCAATTTCAGAATTTAAAATATTTGCTGTCATATTGGCTTCTTCAATAACTCCGCAGGCTCCAGCTCGAGCATAAGCGAAGGCATTTTTTCTAGAATGGTCAGCATTAGAATTGTTAAATGGAATCAATATAGAAGGCACACCCCAAGATGCTATTTCAAATAGTGTTGAACCAGCTCGAGAAATTATCAAATTTGCAGCACCAGCAGCATTCTTCATCGCTAGTGGATTTAAATATGCATGTGGTAAATAATGTGAACGATTTTTATTGTCTGCCAAAACAACAGAAGCTCGTCCCACGACACCCTTATAATTTTTTATACCAGTTTGATGAATAATTTGATAATTATCAATAAGCATAGGTAATAAATCTAATATAGTTTGATTAATAAGTTCTGCTCCTTGAGAACCACCTAGTATTAAAATAACTGGCAAATTGGATTCTAATTTAAAGTATTCAAATGCTTTATCGTGTGAAGCCTTAGTTTCAATCTCTGTGCGTATTGGATGACCCGTCCATGCAATCTTATCTTTTTGAAAAAATACTCCAGCATCAATAAAAGATACCGCGACTCGTTTAGCAAATTTTCCTGCCCACATATTTACTCGTCCAGGAGCTGTATCTGATTCATGAATAATAACAGGTATCTTTAAAATCTTTGCTGCAAAAATAGTTGGAAATGAAGAATAGCCACCTTTACCAAAAACAACATCAGGATAAATAGAATACAA
>JAUPWJ010000072.1 GCA_030916575.1 Patescibacteria group bacterium
TTCAGTTGGAAGGTCAAAGAGTACTGTATCTGGGGTAAAGCCTTTATTGAAGGCTGTAGCGTATATAAATGGCTTAAAAGCAGAACCCGGCTGTCGTAATCCTGTGGCTACGTTGAAATTTCCATCAATTTCTTTATCAAAATAATCCCGTGAACCAACCATAGTTAGAATCTGTCCAGTTTTTGGATCAATTGCAACCAGTGAAGCATTTTCTCCACTCCATTCTTTTTGATTTTGCAAAGCACCCTCTTTTACAATTTTTTCAGCTTCTTCTTGTAGTGTGTAGTCTAATGTTGTAGTAACTTTTAGTCCACCTTGTTCTACCACATCAGCTCCGTATTTCTCTTCAAGATAATTTTTTATAAAAAAAACAAAGTGCGGAGCTTTTATGCCTCCTATTACTTGAGGAGTAAATACTATTACTTCTTCTTTTGCTTTTGCGTATTCTTCTTCACTTATCATTTTCAAAGAATACATTCTAGATAATACTAGATTTTTTCTTTCGTCTAATTTATTTCTATTTTTCCCATACGGAGATAATACTGTAGGGGACTGGGGAATAGAAGCTAAATAAGCACTTTCCGCTATGTTTAAATCTTTGGCATCTTTGTTAAAATATGTACGGCTAGCTTCTTGTACACCATAAATATTTCCTCCATACGGAGCTTCGTTTAAATAATATTCCAAGATTTTATCTTTTGGCATTGCCTTGTCCAGTTTTACTGCCAAAATCCACTCCTTTATTTTTCTAGTGTAAGTCTTCTTTTGAGTTAAAAGTGTATTTTTTACTAACTGTTGAGTTATTGTGGAGCCACCACCACCTATACCAATATTGAATATATTAGAAAGGACAGCGCGGATAGTGGAAGTTATTCGGACACCGTGGTGATTGTAAAACTCAGCATCCTCTATGGCTATGGTCGCATTTTTAATATTTGAACCCATCTTGTCAAAAGATATATCTGTTCTTTTGGCATCTTGGTGAATATTGTAAAGTAGTATTTCTCCTGTCTTGTCATATATTTTAGTAGAGTTTGCCACCTTTCTGTCTTCAAAAGATTGAAAATCTGGAATATTTAATGAAAAAAAGTAAATAATAATAAATGCAATTAAGAAGATAAAAATACCCGCAAGTAAAATAAAAAAATTCTTAGGAATTCTTGCCCGCAGTTTCTTTATCTTATGTTTTATGTTTTTTAAATGGTGTTTAACACGCATGATGTTATCATAGCAAAAAAACCTGTTTTATGTAATGAATTTCTCAAAATAGCAATAAAATGTTATAGTTTTATTTATGAAAGAAATTTCAACAAAAAATCAAATAGATGAAATACTTACTCGTGGAGTAGGGGAATTTATTGACCCTGAAGGTATTTTTCGTAAAAAATTAGAAAATAATCCTGAAAAAATTGTTATTAAATTAGGAGTAGATCCAACACGCCCAGATATTCACTTAGGACACGCTGTTATTTTACACAAATTACGCCGTCTTCAAGACTTAGGATGCAAAGTCATTTTCCTTATTGGAGATATTACTGCTCAAATAGGTGACCCTACAGGTAAAAGTAAAATCAGACCAGAAATAGACTATTTAGAAATACAGAAAAATATGAAAACCTACTTAGATCAAGTAGATAAAATTTTACTGAAAGATGAAAAAGTTTTTTCTTGGACGATGAATTCTGATTGGTTTGTATCTATAAATGATATTGTGGCACCAGATAATATGGTTATAAATATGACTGCTGGAGAGAAAAAGTTCTCCACTCCACCACTACCTGGAAATAATATTTTCGCTAAAGCTCATCATTGGGAAAAAACTAGAATTCAGAAAGGAAATATCAATAGTTATACATTTATAAATCTCCTGTCTATTTTACGCAAGATATCATATTCAAGGTTAATTGAGCGTGATATGTTCCAAGACAGAATTAAAAATGGTGAGCCTGTCTATATGCATGAAATGATGTATCCAATTATTCAAGGTATAGACTCAAATGCCATTGCCAATATTTTTGGTTCATGCGACTTAGAAGTTGGAGGAACAGACCAGCATTTCAATATGTTAATGGGTAGAGAAATCATGGAAATGAATGGCAAAATTCCCCAAGCCGTAATTTCTTTCAAAATTCTAGAAGGTCTTGATGGTAAGGAGAAAATGTCCAAGAGTTTAGATAACTATGTCGGTATTACAGATGAGCCAGCAGATATGTATGGGAAAATAATGTCTATACCGGACTCTTCAATTGTAAATTACTACGAACTTTGCACGTTTACCCCATTGGACGGAGTAGAAGAAATTGAAAAGAAGCTCGAAGAAGGAAAAGAAAATCCTAAAAATTTAAAGATGCAGTTAGCAAAACAAATCGTAGCTATTTACCACGGAGAGAAAAAATCCGAAGAAGCAGAAGATAGTTTCGTAAATACATTTCAAAAAGGGGAAATTCCAGAGGAAATGACCGAGGTAAACTCAACAGGAGAAACTCTAATGGATTTATTGGTCTTAAATAAAATTGTAGCTTCTAAGGGTGAATATCGTAGACTGGTAGATGAAGGAGCTGTCACAGACTTAGATAAAGATGAAAAAGTAGAAGATGTAAACTTAGTACCAGAGAAAGGTAATAAATTTCGTTTAGGCAAAAAGAGATTTATAAAGATTGTATAAATAAAAAACCCGCTTTATTGCGGGTTTTTTATTTAGTGAAATTTATCTTCTGGGTCGTAACCATCTTCCTCATCTACTGGAAGTTTTTCAGGATCATCTAAATCCAAATCATCTCCCAAGAGGGCATCATCGTCATCTGTTCCAAAAACTCCTCCACTTACTACATCTTCTTCTTCATCTCCCATATTTTTTTACTTATTTTAAGTTTTAATACGACCTTAATAAAAATTATTTTTTAATTTCTTAATTTGTATC
>JAUPWJ010000073.1 GCA_030916575.1 Patescibacteria group bacterium
AATTTGATATTATTTATGGTGAAGGCATATCTCATGAAGGTGAACTTATGGCTTTGGGTGAGAAACTCGGCACAATTGAAAAGTCTGGTGCTTCGTATTCATATAAAGGCAAAGAGGGTGAGAAAATCCCTATGGGCCGAGGTTATGATGCTACTCGCACATGGCTTAAAGAAAATCCAAAAGTCACTAAAGAATTGGAAAAAGAAATCCGAAAGCGTTTCGGCGAAATTCAAATCTCAAGCGCTTCTGAATAATTATCTATTATTCATTTTTGCAAAATAAGGCATAATCTGCTAGTATATTTCGTATGTCACAACTTCAATACAATGAAATACGCGAGAAGAAAATCATCATTTATGATGGTGAACCAGCAGAAGTGATAGAAAGTCACGTTGCTCGAACTCAACAAAGAAAACCTCAAAATCAGGTGAAATTAAAGTCTTTGATTTCTGGAAAGACAATAGCTGCTACTTACCACGTCTCTGACTCTGCAGATGAAGCAGACATCGTAAAGCGAGAAATAAAATACTTATACAACAATCGTGGTGAATACTGGTTTTGTGATATGGATGATGCAAGTAATAGATTTAAATTAGATGCATCCCTTATAGGTGACTCAGGGAAATGGTTTAAAGAGAACTCCCCTGTTATCGCTATGGTATGGGACGACGACGATGAAGAAAAAGTAATTAAGATAACTCTACCTATCAAAATGCAATTTAAAGTCAAAGAAGCTCCTCCTGCAGTGCGTGGAGATACTTCTAAGGGTGGCAACAAAGTTATCACCCTTGAAAATGGCACAACACTAAACGCTCCGATGTTTATAAACGAAGGAGACTCTGTCATCATCAATACTGAAACTGGAGACTATGTAGAACGAGTTTAAACAAAAAAATCCCCAATGGGGATTTTTTTGTTTAACTAAAACTTTAACTAAAGTCTATTTGGAAATTATACATACCCATACTGCAAAGACCCGTTATTGGCTCTCCGATTTTTGGTATACCTAAATCTATCTCTAATTCCCCTTCCATAGGTAATACCTTTTCAAAACCAATCTCTCGGATAACTAAAGAGGAAGAACAATCAAAAGTTCCAGTAGTTTTCATAATTAACTTAGTTGGTATACCTGCTTTTGCATATGAAATTTTTGGAGTATAACCACCCTTAGCATTTATAGTTATATATTGAATGCCATCTCTTACTTCTACATTGTTTACCAATTCTCCACTATTATTTTTTAAACTAGATCCACCTGTAAAAATAATGCCAAGAAATACAATAAGACCAAGAGTGAGTATAATTAAAGCTATTTTGTTCATATAATTATTATATCAAATTAAATATTAAATATGGGATTGATAATACCGAGCGATGCTAGCCCTGAAAGTAAGGCAAATAGCCCTAAACCTATTACGACAACTCCAGCTGACTTGAAAAACAACGGTGCGTATTTACTTTGAGCAAAAGAAGCGGAACCAAAAGAGAGTAACGCAAGCATTGGCAATGTTCCTAAGGCAAAAGCAAACATGATAAGTGCGCCTCCTAGAAATGTCCCAGTGGATAGAGCCACGACTTGCATTGACTGCGTAAAACCACAAGGCAAAAAGAAAGTTCCAAAACCAATAATGAGTGGAGTGAAAGTTTTATGCTCAATTTTTCTAAAAAAACCAAAAATACCAGATGGCATGGTAAGGTTATTTTTTGCAAATATTCCAACTAAATTAAATCCGAGCATTAGCATGACGATAGATGCGATGACTCCTAAAATAGCTGTAAATGTAAAATTGATACCGATAGCATTACCCAACACTCCTAAAAGTCCGCCAAGTAAACCGAAACTAATAAGTCTACCTAGGTGAAAAAGAATGAAAGTCTTTTTATCACTAATATTATCTTCAGATATTTTAGCTGAGAGCGAAAGTACTAGCCCGCCAACGATAGCAAGACATGAAGACACAGAGGCGATAAGCCCAATGATAAAGCTTGTAGTTCCTGTAGTTTTACCTCCAATACCGAAATTTAAAATTCCAGACTTTTGAAGTAAAAAGAAAAGTATTAGAAATACTAAACCTATGGGTATAGCTTTCCATAATACTTCATTGTTCTCTACTTCTTTTTCAGTCTTTTCAACTGACAGAGTATAACCATTCGCTTTTATTTTACTAGTTAATAAAACAGCCATCTCTTCAGCACTTTGTTCACTATCTGTATCAAGCTCTACAATTTCTCTTTTTAAATTTACCTCTACATTTTTAATCCCCTCTTGTTCGCCTAAAACATCTTCTATCAAGATTTTGCATGATGCACAATGTGTTCCTTTCACATGAAATGTATATTTTTTCATAATTTTATTTTACAATTTTTTACTTTTAATTCGAAGCGAATTTGAAACGACCGATACCGATGACATTGCCATAGCAAAACCTGCAAATACAGGACTAAGTAGCCAGCCAAATATTGGGAAGAATAATCCTGCAGCAAGTGGAATACCAACAATGTTGTAAATGAAAGCAAAGAAAAGATTCTGCTTTATGCCACGCATGGTTATCTTTGATAATTTAATTGCTTTAACTACTTTTGAAATATCGCCACCTAGTAGTGTTATCCCTGCGGACTCTATGGCTACATCCGTTCCTGTGCCCATAGCAATGCCCACATCAGCTTGAGCGAGCGCTGGAGCATCATTTACGCCGTCACCTGCCATAGCTACAATGTGGCCCGCTAATTGAAATTCTTTGATTTTCTCCAATTTATCAGCCGGCATAACATGAGCCACTACTTCATCAATACCCACAAGGGACGCCATGTATTTCGCAGCTCTCTCATCATCCCCTGTAAGCATAATTACTTTTATTCCAAGTTTGTGTAAATCCGCCACTGCTTGTTTGGACTCTTTCTTAACAGTATCTGCAACCATCACAAAACCCAAAACTTTTTCCCTATTGGTTAAAATGACAGGCGTCTTGCCTTCACTTGTA
>JAUPWJ010000074.1 GCA_030916575.1 Patescibacteria group bacterium
AAGTGAGTTAATGCTCTAAAAACTCTAATGAGTCCTTGAGCATCTTCGTGTTCTTTCATTCCTTCAAAAACCGACATGCCATAATTAGGCGTGTTAGAAGTAATAGGTATTTTGGGAAAATTATCAATTTCTAAAAGTTGAAGATCACCCCAAGATCCATCCTTCCATATTGAAGAAATTGCATACTGAGAATTTGGGCCGAAACCTGCTTTGGCTTCCGAACCCGGACTAATAGGTACAAACATACGGTTAAGATTTTTGGTTTACGATAGATTATTAACAACGAAGATAAAGTCTCCATTAAGACTATCACTCAATTTATGAGAAAAGTCAAATAAACTATACTTGAGATTTTGAACGCAAATTCACAGAACTTTTTATTTTCCCCTTTTTAGCTTCAATTAATAGTTCCTCACCTTTCATACCTACAAATACATTGTCTCCCTTTTTAACACCATTTGAAATTATAAAACTTGCTACTGGGTTTAGAATTTTATTTTGAATCAGACGATTTAGTGGTCTTGCGCCGAAGTGTGGATCATAACCTTCTTTAGCAAGATAAGACAAAGCATCATCAGAAATATTTAAACCAATACCTTTAGTAAGGAGTCTGTCTCTCACAACTTGAATTCTAATATTTACAATTTCTTTTATGGCTTCAGGGGATAAAATATCAAAGACAATTATCTCGTCCAAGCGATTTATAAATTCTGGACGGAAATGATCTTTCAGTGACTCCATAACTTTTTCTTTCATTTGACTGTAATCTTGGTTCGCAGAATTATTTGAAAAACCAATAGATTCCATTTTCTCTATAAATTGTGAACCAATGTTTGAAGTAAGAATAATAATTGTATTCTTAAAGTTCACTACTCGTCCTTTTCCATCTGTAAGGCGTCCTTCATCTATAACTTGTAAAAGCATATTGAAAACTTCAGGATGAGCTTTTTCTATCTCATCAAATAAAATTACAGAATATGGTCGGTGACGCACTGCTTCAGTCAATTGACCCGCTTCGTCATGCCCCACATATCCCGGAGGTGAACCGATGAGTTTAGACATTGAGTGACGCTCCATATATTCAGACATATCTACGCGTATCAACGCCCTGTCGTCATTGAACATAAATTGCCCCAAAGCTTTCGTAAGCTCTGTTTTACCCACACCTGTAGGACCTAAGAAAATAAATGAACCTATAGGACGATTTGGGTCTCCAATGCCAGCCCTAGAACGGCGTATGACATCTGCCACTCTTTTAATAGCATTATCTTGCCCCATAACTCTTTTATTTAATTCAGCTTCCATTTTCTCTAACTTTTCTCGCTCTTCCTCTAGCATTTTCGTAAGTGGAATACCCGTCCAACGAGCCACAACTTCTGCAATATCTTCAGCGGTAATTTCTTCTTTCAAAATTCGGCGAGATTTTTGAAGTTTTTTCAAACGAGCAAGCTTCGTTTCCAATTCTTTCTTAAGACTTGGAATTTTTCCATAACGAATTTCAGCAGCTCTTCCTAAGTCCGCACGCATCTCAGCATTCTCTGCTTCTAAACGCATAGTCTCCATTTCTTTTTTAATTGCACGAATTTCTGTGACAGTATTTCTTTCATTTTGCCATTTGAGTTCTAACTCTTTCGTCTTCTCATGAAGATTCCCTATTTCTTTATCGATTTCTTTTACTCTAGACTTTATTTCTTTTTCTTTGATACCACGCACGACACTTGCCTCTTTTTTCAAAGCTTCTTTTTCTATTTCCAAACGCATTATTTTTCTATGCGCTTCTTCTAAGACTGGTGGCTTATTTTCTAAAGAAATCTTAAGTGATGATGAGGCTTCGTCTATCAAGTCCACAGCTTTATCCGGTAGAAATCTATTGGTGATATATCTAGCAGATAAATTCACAGCAGAGAGTATTGCATCATCTGTAATGCGCACACCATGAAAAATTTCATATCGCTCTTTGAGTCCACGAAGTATTGCTATTGCATCTTCTATTGAGGGTTCATCAATGTATACAGGCTGAAAACGACGAGCAAGGGCTGGGTCTTTCTCAATGTGTTTTTGATATTCACGTAGAGTTGTAGCTCCGATAGCTCTTAGTTCTCCTCTAGAGAGTGCAGGCTTCAACATATTTGAAGCATCCATTGTGCCTTCTGCTCCTCCTGCTCCCACTATCGTGTGAATCTCATCAATGAAAAGAATTATTTTTCCGTCTGCTCGTTCTATTTCTTTCATTATACCTTTTAATCTCTCTTCAAATTCTCCTCTGTATTTTGTGCCGGCAATAAGCGAACCTAAATCAAGAGAAACTAATTCTTTTTCTTTTAGAGATTCTGGAACATTTCCTTTAGCAATTCGGACAGCTAAGCCTTCCACAACTGCAGTCTTTCCTGTGCCCGCTTCTCCTATCAATATCGGATTATTTTTTGTACGTCGAGAAAGGACTTGCATGATACGCATGATTTCATTATCGCGTCCTATGACTGGATCTAGTTTGTCGTCTTTCGCAAGCTTAGTAAGATTTCTAGTGTATTTTAAAATTTGTTTAAATTTCTTTGGCTCAGAAACATCTGTAATGTTTTGACTACGAAGCTCTTCTAAAACTTTCATGACAATTTCTTTTTGAACTCTAAATCTTGCCAAATTCTCTCTTGCCTCTCCAGGAGCTTCAAGCATGGCAATAAAAAGATGCTCAGTAGAGACGAAATCGTCTTTCATATTTTCTGCTATCTTCACAGAATTTTCTATGACTTGAGCCAAGTCTGGATTGATATATATCTGATATGACGGTGAGAGAGTACTGCGAGTCTCTGGAAGTTCAATACCTTCTAAGACAGAATCAGTCAAAAGCATTGTATCGATTTCCAATTTATCTAAAATAGAATTCACCATAGACTCTTCTTGTAAAAGAAGTGCTGCGAGCAAATGAAGTGATGACACATGATTTACTCCACGCTCAATAGCGAGCTCATGAGCTTTCTTTATGGCGTCTTTGGCTTTAATTGTAAATCTGTTTAATGGTGGCATGTTTTTATATTATAGCAAAAAACAGAAAATTTTGAAAATTAACACCCTAATATTCTTTAATCAAAAAATTAGCTAATTTTGAAAATTCAGATATGTAACCTTTCATCAACCTCTTCTTCTCAACTTGAGACATATTTTTTATTGTGCTTTTGAGATTTTTATTTATTTCTTTTCCGACACTTAATCTTATACTTTTATCTCTAAAATGAAGTACCGACATTTTTTCCATCAATCCTATAGATTTATTAGTGGTATTGTATTTTTTAATTATTTTTGTAATTTCAGGTGCAGAAAACTTCTTTGATAGTTTACAAATAATACAAGGAGCTAAAAAATCCTGCTTGCTTAAAAGGCCATCAGAAATAACAACTCGACAACCATGGACTGATAAATATCCTGACACAAACAATAAACCCTTGCTCTTAACTACTGGTTTCTCTTTTTTAGCTAACAACAACCCTACTTGCTTAACTTTTTTAATTTCTTTTATGTTCATATATTTAAGTGGTTTTTATAAGTTAATACTTCTCTAGTATACAGTGCTGGATCAATTTGTTTTATATCTTCCGCCCATTTTTTAACTAATTCAAGTTCTTCTTGCCAGTGCGTCTTAGAAAGTCTAAAGCTAGCAAAGGCCATATATTCTTCGTTTCTAATATCCTCAGGTAATTCTTTAAATTCTAAACTAATCATAGCATTTTCTCCTTCTCCAAATGCCTTTATTGCAGAATCGGGAAAACCGTAGAGATAACCAAGGTCAAAATCAGATTGATTTCTCTCATGTTCAGGTCGATTCGTAAATTCTGGAACATTATTAAACTCCCTAATATACTTTTCATCAGTGGCAATTATATATTCTTTTAGTTTTTTGTATTCCACAGACCCTTCTTCGTCTTTATACTCTTTAACTAAATCCTTTTTTGAAAACTTTAACCCTAGTTCAAATAAAATTCTTTCGGTCTCTTGTATGGCCATATCCCACTCATCATTTTTAATTTCAGGATAGACATCTCCTATTAAAAATTCCGTTGCCTTCTTATGTCCCTGCATAACTAAAATTAATTCAGACAAATTCTTGTCGTAGGTATATTTTTTCAAGGTCTCTATTTTTTCATTTGAATTTTTTCTCTCGGGAGAATTATTTAATTCCATCATATGTTTTAATTATACCAGTTTATATGCTTGGTAAAAGCAAATTATTCTTTTTTTTGTAAAGTCATCTGGATTAGTGCAGAGAGTAGCTGTAATGTACCCATAACTAAAAAAAGGATTTTAAAACCAAAACTGCTTATGATAAATGTTCCAACAAAAACTGAAACTCCTGTTATTATTTTTTGACCACCACTATCTAATGCCCATTGCAAGCCAGCGTTTTCTTTATTAATATATTTTGCAAATAGAGCCGAAAGCGGTGCAGACAAACAAGCTGTACCTATCGCGAATATAACTTGCAATATAAAAAGCTGATAGGGTGCAGAAATAAATATATATCCGAAACTACCTATCGCAAACAACACAAAACCTAAAGTAGTAATCTTTGCCGAATTTATTCTATCAGATAGTTTGCCGATCCAAATTATTAAAACACCTGTAAGTATGCTGTATAAAGTAACACTATACCCAATATCTAATACATCTCCTCCAATTCCCCTGACAAAAACAGCATAAAATGAACCAACCAAGTTGTCTGCAAAACCTGATATTAAACTCGCTATAAGTAGTATTTTGTATCCCTTGTTCATTCTAGATCTGAAATTAAGAGTGTTACCTAAATAACAGGGTTTTCCTCTTTAGGTGCAGGAGGGAGATCAAGATTTACTTCATCGGAAGTCTCCGCAAGGTAGTCTCCGCCATAAAAAACTCCATCTTTTTCATATTTGTATTTTTTTCCCTCAGAATTTAGCTTTATATCAGCCTCTCTTACTTCAACTTTATTTGGTAATCCCTTGCTCTGATATTTATCCATAGTATTATATTTCTATTATTTTGAAATATTTCTTAATTATACCACTTCTTTAATTTAATCAAAATGTCTTCCTGAAAGTTCTACTGAGCTGGAACTGGAGTTTCTGGTTCTACTGGAGTAGTAGGGTCAGATGGAGGTGTAGGAACATTTTGTTTAAATTCAACTATTGTGAAATCTTTTTCTTGAGTTACCGAAGAGACAATTTGCTCTCCTAGAATACTTTTTACTAAATACACCTCCCCTTCTTTTGGTTCCTTAATTACTGAAGCTATGACTACTTTATTGTCTCCTAAGAATAAACCAGTAGCTAAAACTTTATCATCACTACGATCTTCATTTACTCCTTTCAAAATTAAAGTAACGGTTAACGGCTTAATAGCTTTCAAATCTTCCAATAATTTTTTCTGTTCAGCTGATAATTCTTGAGTCTTGATTATAGTTTCTCCGGGAACAACTTTCTCTACTGTCTCTCTCACAATACGCGTCACTGGAACTGTCACAGAGCTTGGAGCTTGCTCCATTAATGTCACCGTCGTTATACCCGTTGCAATTGATATTACAAAAGACAGAAGTATTGCTAATAATATAAGTTGTGATTTATTTAAATCTTTAATATCCATGATTTAACTATATCATAATTCTAAAAATTCAAGAAAAGTTTATTCTTTATTTTAAAGCCATTTTTTCACGCACAATTTTCTCCACTTTATAAGGATCATTTACCGCCACAAACCTAATCTCTATTTTATGTGAACCTGAAGTATCGAACTCTAAAGACCCAATACCTAATATGTTTTCTAAGAAACTTTGATTAACTTCTACATTTTGAATTTTCTCAAATTCCACAAATTTCCGAGAAGTAGAAAGTAAATGATATCCCCTCGCTACACCTGTCTCTAAAACATAGAAAGTTTCAGCGCGTCTAACGAGTTCGCCAAGTAAGAAAAAACCTATACCTAGTATTGTTCCTGGCCACCAAAAGAAAATACTTGCAATGAAAGCTAAAATACCAACAAAATAAAACCCTAGATAATGTAAAAAGTGCGAATGCATTTTCAATATAACTCCTTCAGTGATTTTCATAAATTAATTATACCACTTCTTTAACTTAGTCAAAATGTGCTAAGTTCTGACAACTTTGTAGTAAGCAATCTTTGAAATTTCTATAATAACAAAGTAAATTACCACCATAAGTAAAATTATACCAATATGTTCAAGTGACGGATGGGAGAATCTCAAAAACTTTTCTCCCCATTCTGTAAATGGCAAGGTTATAGCTAAGCTAGCTGGAATTATACATAAGATAGAAATAATCCTTGAGGGTTTTATTCCTTTCCAAAAAAGCTTTCTTGTTCTAATAGCAAAGATAAGTACTAATTCAATCAAAACTGAACCTATGAATAAATTAGTTTGTAGGGTCGCCGCACCATCTTTAAAGAAAATAACGAAAAATAAGAAAACAAAAACTGCATTAATTACTGCGAAAATAAGAGACATTAGAACTATTTCTTTTATATTATAAGAACGGGGTTTTTGTAATTCTTTTTTATCAACTTTATCGAAAGATATAGCTATCATGGGTGTGTCTGTGAGTAAATTTAAAAGTAAAACTTGAACAGGCAACATCGGGAGAAATGGAGAAGCAATCATGGCAATAGCAATAGCATAAAAATTACCGAAATTTGAAATGAGAGTGGTTTTTAAATATTTAACCATATTTGCAAATATTTCCCGCCCACCTTTTATTCCATCAATAATAACCGACAAGCTAGGATTTAAAAGTACGATGTCAGATGCACTTCTAGCAATATCCGAAGCTGTGTTGACTGCCAAAGCCACACTGGCAAGCTTGAGTGCGGGGGCGTCATTGATACCGTCTCCTAGAAATCCAACCTCATATTTCTTTTCTAAAAGCTCTATGACTCTATATTTCTGCTCAGGAGACACGCGCGCAAATACATTTACATTTTCTACTGCAACCAACTGTTCTGCTTCAGACATTTTTTCAAAGTCACCACCAATTAAAACCTCACTTTCACTTTTTATAATCCCTGTTGCTTTAGCGACAGAGATTGCGACATTCTTACTATCACCCGTGAGTATTACTATTCGTACTCCCAACTCTTCTGCACTTTTGATAGCTCCTATTGCTGATTCTTTTATGGGGTCACTGAAGGAAATAGCTCCCACGTACTCGAGATCTATTTCGTCTGTATTGGAATAAGCTGGACCTCCTGTCCATTTTTTCATTGCGAGAGCGATAACTCTCTCTCCCAACATCTCTCGTTCAGAAATCCAAATAAAAATTTCATTCTTTTTATCTTCCCCAATGTTTACACATAAATCAACAATCGTCTCAGGAGCTCCTCTAGCAATTAATTTATTTTCATTTTCCATAGAAACGAGCACACTGTTTCTTTTTCTTTCT
>JAUPWJ010000075.1 GCA_030916575.1 Patescibacteria group bacterium
GTTTCTAAATAAGCTACTACTGAACTTTCCATATCTTTGTAAAGACTAGAATCGTAATCTGATTGAGTAAAAACAATTGGCTCACTCCTTTTAGTAGTATTTATAAAATAAACAAATAAGGCGACAACTCCAAAAACAAAAATTATTGTAAGCACTGGTTTAAGTATACTTTTTTGCATAGCGAGTTTAATTTAAGTGAATATATGGAGTTTCGTATTTAGGGTGATTGAGTGGTAATGGAATATAGTGGAAAAATGTTCCTGAGTCATTCACGTTCCATCTTACACCCTGAAGCTTCACCCGGTAATTCCCGGCCCCATGACTTGTTTGTGAATTATTTATCTGTGCTGTTATTCTCAATGTTTCAGTATTTCCATTTTCTATAACATAGTTACCACCTGAAGAATTTTCACAACTACTACAAGTCAAAACTCCAGACAAGCCTCCACTCTCAAGTGAGCCATTCATATCGGCACTGTATAAAATTACATTTGAACCGTTATACCCAGCAATATCTGGTAAATAAATATCTCCATTCCATGCAGTAACATCAAAATTAATTACGAATACTCCTATATCATTATTATTTCCAGAATTATTTATAACAGTAGCACTCGAAGATACGGGAGTGGTGTAAAGGCTTACATTTTGAGTAGGGTTACAAGCAAGCCCAGTAGAAGAACTATATAAACCACCTGCTAAACAATTTGCATCAGTTGAGCCTGAGGTATTACAAGGCTTTCCATTTTCATAACTATAACCCGCATGAGAAGTACAACCAGGCAACCATGGTCCAGGCAAATCCTGTATAATTGTAAATAAGTTATCAGAAGTATCTGATACAGGACTTTGACTTAAAGTTGTAGAAGATACTTTTTTAATAAGAACTTTGAAATTAGTTCCGTAAACTAAACTAGGCCAAGAACTTGTTCCAGGCACAACAACTGACTCAACTCCAGAATTTGTAGTTTGGTCTAAATTATAAGTAAGTGTTCCTAATGGTGTAGTCATTAAAAGATCAATTTTTAAAATTGTATTAGTAGAAACATTACAACTAGTCCATTTTATTATCGCTTGATCATTTTCAATAAAAACTTCTCCGCCATTCGGGGCAAGGACTGTGATAGAAGGAGCACTGAAAGGGCTACAAAAAGCAGTAACAGCACCTAAAACCTGACCTATGATTTGTGATTTCAAAATAGAAATTTCTGTCTTTAATGATTCAACCTCTTTTTGTAAATCTTCCATTGTCACGGCTTGTGCCACTGGAGCACTAAATATTAAAACTCCCAAAAGCATGAATCCGGCTATAAGTTTTTTCATAAAAAAGTCCTAAATAATTACAGTTATTATAATGGTTTTATTATACCACCATACATAAATGCAATCTAGAAAACAAAAGACGCCCTTTCGAGGCGTCTTTTTAATAAACTTACTATAATCTATTGCACACACTTATAAGCCATTTTTACACTTGTCCAATTATTTACATTTCCTCTTTCTTTCCAGTCAACTAAAGTTTGATTCATAAACTCTGTGACTGCTGTAGTATTAGGAAACCATTTTTTACAATAAGTAAGCTTATCTAGATTCGCACCAGAGACACCGTCTGGATCTGTTTCCCATTTATTAAGATTCACATTATTGAGTCCTGGGTTAGTGTGTTGATTTACTTTTCCCCACCAATAAGAAATTAAGTGTGAACCACTACTACATGCCATTCCAGTCGTAGCACTAAAACCAGAATTTGAAGAACATCCAACTGGAAAACTTACATCTGTGTCAGTTGGAGGATTTGAGTCTGTAGTCTCAGAACTTATCGAAAAATAATCGTTTGAGTGGTCCGACTTAGAAAGAGCAGAATTATTGAAGCCATATGAAGGTATACCAACTACTATTTTATACTTAGAACCAACGGGCAAAGATCCAACTTCAAAAGTTTCCATACCGTCATTGGATGTGCCATTAGATGCTAAAAAGCCGAACACTACGGGATTACTGCTAGATATATTTACTTCGAGTAAAGTACTAACTGGCAAATTACAACTTTCCCATTTTACTGTAATTTGTTCACCGACTTCATACACTTCTCCACCATTTGGAGAGACAATAGTAATACTAGGAGTAGAATTTGAGTTACAACCTGTAGATGGTGGTGTTGGTGTTAATTCTTGTGAACCATCACATGCTCTACCTGTTGTTGCACTATATTTGGTAACTCCATTACAACCTGGAAGGAAATCTGAATCCGTTGTCTCTTGTGAACCATCACAAGCTCTTCCTGTAGTAGCACTGTATTTGGTAACTCCATTACAACCTGGAAGGAAATCTTTTACTGGAGAAATTACAGAAGTACCTAAAATAGAAGTCTTTGTAATAGCATCAACTACCCCAGTAATTGGCAATCCTTCAGCTTTTTGATGAGCTTTTACAGCTGCTTCTGTTATAGGACCAAAAACACCATCAACTTTCGGTATTATATATCCTTCTTCTTTTAATGCAGCTTGTATTGATAAAACCCCATCCCCTTTTATACCTTTATAAAGAGTGGAGGTAGTAGTTGTTGTTTCTCCTAAAACCTGCCCACCTATTTGTGATTTCAAAACACTCACTTGTTCTTTCAAACCTTGAATCTCTTTATACAAATCCTCCATTGTGAGAGCTTGTGCTTGTGGAGCACTAAACATTAAAACTCCCAAAAGCATGAATCCTGCTATAAGTTTTTTCATAAAAAATTGCTAAATAATTACAGTTATTATAATGGTTTTATTATACCACGACGTATCAATGTAATCTAAAACAAAAAACGCCCCGAAGTGAATCTTGGGGGCGTTTTTTAAGTCTATGTAAAACAGATTATTCCTTTATCTCTTGAGAGATTTTTGAAATCAAATGTGAAGCATGGTCCTTTGCACCTAGTCCGAATGCAAGAGCACCAGCTAGAGCAAACATAGCAATTATTCCTGAGAATAGAATTTGCATGTATGCAGGAGCAACTCCTAGTTGTCCTAATGCGATAATGAATGCGAATACCCAGATAGAGTATTTTGCAATTGTTCCTAGCATGTTTGCTGAACGAAGATTCATTGATTTTGCACCAGCTATTATTGCACGAGATAATGCATCAGCCACAACTGTAGCAATGATTAAGATAAATGCAGCAATAATAACTCTAGGTAAATAACCAAGAACATCTTCTTTCAAAAACATTCCGATAGAATCAAGTCCTACTAATGCTAAAGATGGAAGTAAAAAAATGATTAATACAAACCATTTCATTACTTGTCCTACGAAGTATCCAGTATTCAAAGACATACCAGCCTTTCTAAATAAATCATCTGCACCTACTGATTGAAAAAGCTTGTCCACTTTCAAAGCACCGAAAACTTGCTCAAATGCTTTCGCAATAAGAGAACCCAATACCCAACCAATGATAAAAAGGATGATCGCGATGATCAATTTTGGAGCGAATTGAATAAAACTCCACCATAAATCTTGAAGTGAAGAATTAAAAACATCACCCCATGTTACCCAAATATTATTCATAATTGATTTTGCTAATCACGTCGCGTAAGTCCTTTCGGCACGACGCTAATTAATTAATAATAAACCTTTTAAGTTTCGACCTTATAAAGTTCTATATATCTATTATATCAATTTTTAAGGGTTTTTTAGGCCTTTTTAAGGACTTGTGTGGATAACTCTTTAGCCTGAAAAATGACTTGATGAGGAAAATCAAGCACATCTCGGACGAGTTTATCATACATATTTAGCCTATAAATAAAGTCTTTTGTAGTGAAAGTAGCATAAACGAGCTCAATACCCATTTCAGCCTCTATTTTTCGCATACCTTCTTCAATTTTACTCTTATTCATCTTATCCCCCACTATGAGTATATCCACTCTGCTTTCTTTGTTTTTTATAAATACACCTGAGATTATAAGTAATTTTACTCGGCCCACCTTTTTGAAAATATTAACAACAGCATCTTTATCTAGCGTATCAGAGCTTATTAAAAGGCCTTCAAATTCTTTAATATATTTAAAAGATGTATTAAAAACTGCTCCGGCGGAACGCTTTTTAATAAATCCTACAGAATCAAGCAACTTTATCTCTCGGCGTATAGTGTCCGGATTGATTCTGCTCCTTTTAGCTATTTCCTTGTTAGTAAAAACCTTATTAGTATTAGACAAGAAAAGACGCATGATTTTCACTCGAGCGGGAGAATTAAATATTTTTCCTAAGATTTCCATGCCCTATATAATAAACCTTTTTTACTAAAATACAAGCTAAAAGTCTCTATTGCCTATATAGTTTTGAGGAGTAATTTTCTTCAACTTATCAATCAGTGTTTTAGGTAAGTTATTTTTTTTGGAAATTTCATCAATAAATAAGTGCATAGAAGATTTATCAACATTTTTACCACGAGTGTATTCTTTCAATAATTCATAGCCGTCTAGTATCCCATGTGCTCGCAATATTACTTGATATGCCTCAGAAACAACTTCCCAATGCTTTTCAAGCTCAGAGTCCATAGCAAGTTTATCAACCTTCACTCGGCTTAAACCTTTTTCTAAAGAAAGTAGAGCTATTTTCGTATGTCCAAAAACTAAACCAAAATTTCTCTCCACTGTAGAATCTGACAAATCTCTTTGCAGTCTTGAGATTGGAAGTTTTCTACCAAAAAATTCACAAAGAGAATTTGCTAAATCTAAATTCCCTTCTGCATTTTCAAAATCAATCGGATTTACTTTCTGAGGCATAGCCGAAGAACCCACTTCCCCCGCTTTTGGAATCTGCACAATCACACCCCTAGAAATATAACTCCACATATCACGAGAGAAATCCATCAATACTAAATTCATCCCACGCATAATATCAAAAAGCTCTCTATAAGTATCATGTGATTCTATTTGAGTAGTGTATGGATTGTTGATAAATTCTATCTCATTTTTAGTATTTAAACTTTTTACAAAATCTAAGGAAAATTTCCTCCAATTGATTTTAGGGTATGCATTATACAAGGCATTGTCTCCGCCTGTGGCTCCATTTAATTTGACCTTTAATTTGAAAGAATTAAGTTGTTTTAAGCCATAGTTTAATCTTGTTTTAAAAACATTCATCTCCCAACCAAAAGTAGTCGGGCTCGCAGGCTGACCGTGAGTAAGAGCGAGCATCGGAGTCTTTTTATTTTCTTTGGCTAAAGTTTCCAGTAAACTTTCTACTTTTTTATATTGAGAATTAATTATAGAAATACCTTCGCGGAGAATATAGGCGTAAGCAATATTATTTATATCTTCAGATGTTCTACCTAGGTGAACATATTCCACTAAATCTTTAAGAGAATTACTTCTCATCTTATCTTTCAAGAAATACTCAATTGCTTTAACATCATGATTAGTGACTTTTTCAAAAGATTTTACTTTCTCTAAGTCAGTGACTGAGAAATCTGAAAAAAGAGAATTCAAATAAGTAATTTCTTTTTGACTTATTTTTCTAGGAAAAATACTCGTCTTTCCAAGTGCTAAGAAAAATCGGACTTCCACTTCTAGTCGATATTTCATAAGTCCAAATTCACTGAAAACAATAGCCAAGTCTGTGACTTTTTCTTTATACCTTCCATCTAGTTGTGAAATTACATAATTTTCATTATCTTTATTCATAAATTTATTTTATATTTTTAATGCCAAGCAAAACCCCGAGCAACTTTATCTGGGAACATTACTAATGTCGCTCCATTACTCTTACATGATTCAATCACA
>JAUPWJ010000076.1 GCA_030916575.1 Patescibacteria group bacterium
ATAAAGAAAAAGAGGAAGAAGAATTTCCAAATGAAGCTGTGATTGAAGTTCGAGCTGGAGCAGGAGGAGACGAAGCATCACTCTTCGCTTGGGAGCTAGCTCACATGTATGAACGATACGCAGAAATACAAGGCTGGGATTGGAAAACAAATTATGAATCTAAAAATGATATTAGTGGATATAAAGAAGCGAGTTTTGAAATAAAAGGTAAAGATGTGTACAGAAAACTTCGCTACGAGACTGGAGTGCATAGAGTGCAGAGAATCCCAGCCACTGAGAAAAATGGCCGAGTGCACACTTCCACTGCATCTGTGGCTGTGCTTCCAATAAAGAAAAAATTAAATTTTGTAATTAATCCTGCAGATTTAGAAATGGAATACTCTCGCTCCGGTGGAAAAGGAGGACAAAATGTAAACAAGGTGGAAACAGCAGTGCGTTTGATACATAAACCTACAGGTATTGATGTTCGTTCTACAAACGAAAGAAGCCAAGTAGCTAACCGTGAAAAAGCCTTAGGTATTCTTACGGCAAAGCTCGTAGCTTTAAAAGAAGAAGAAGAAGCTAAAAAATATGCTGGAGAGAGAAAAAGCCAAATAGGTACAGGAGATAGAAGTGAGAAAATTCGGACATATAACTTCCCTCAAGACCGTATGACTGACCATAGAATAAAAAAATCTTGGCACAATTTACCTAAAATTATGGAAGGCAGTATTGAAGATATTATATCTGCTATTGAGAGTGGAGAAACAGGAGAGGACGAAGAATAATTTACTAAATAATGTTAAAATAAGTTTTATGCTTTTAAAAAAGATATTTCGCCATGTTTGGCCGATAATAATGCAATATAAGTGGTCTTTTTTTCTAACCTTTATTTTCTTCGCAGGTTCAGTTGTTTTTGACTATATTATAAAAACTCTTTATTTAAAAAAAATAATTGATGTTATTTCTGGTTCAGATTTACCACGCGTGGCATTAGCCGACACATTGTTCGGCTTAGTTGGTATGACCGCATTGACTTTAGGGATAGCATTTATTTTTTCCCGATTGGGAAATTGGAGTCAAAATTATTTTAGAAACAATGCTTTACGTGAACTTTCTAATTATTCTTTCCAAAAAATAACTAACCACTCTCATAATTTTTTTACCAATCATTTTACTGGTGGTTTGGTGACAAAGTCAAAACGCTTCACAAGTGCCTTTAGAAGCATAACTAGTATTATGTATATAAATTTTTGGGCTACTTTAATTATGCTAGTTAGTGCTTTTGTCGTCCTTTTTATTGAAGTGCCAAATCTTGCTTCTTTTTTTCTTCTTTGGGTTTTGTTCTACATATTTATAATGTATCAATTTGTGAAAATAAAATTTCCTTATGACCTACGTAGCTCCGCAGCTGATTCTAAGGTAGGTAGTAGGCTCGCAGATGTTTTTACTAATATATTTACACTTAAAGTTTTTTCTGCAAGAGATCAAGAAATAGAATCTTTTAAAAAAGTGACACAAGATGAATCTGTCCATAGAGGTAGGGCTTGGTTTTTTGGTAATACTCAAAGAGCTATAAAAGCGTTGTTAATGATTTCAGCTCAAACAGTTGTGTTATATATAACAGTGAAATTATGGATTAATGTAGACATAACTACAGGTATGATAGTTCTTATACAGACTTACGTGTTTGCAATAATGAGTCGATTGTGGGATTTAGATGATGCTATATTTGTTTTTATGGAAAATGTTTCAGAAATGAGTGAAGTTATAGATATTTTTGAAATCAAACCAGATGTTTTGGAACCACAAAATCCAGAGGAATCTAGAATGGTAAAGGGGAATATTTCTTTTAAGAATGTTTCTTTTGTTTATGATGCTGGTAGTGATGTTTTTGAGAATTTTAGTTTAAATATTCATGAAGGAGAAAGAATAGGACTAGTGGGGCATTCAGGTGCTGGTAAATCAACTATTACAAAATTACTTTTGCGTTTTATTGATGTAGCCGATGGAAGCATTGAAATTGATGGTCAAAATATTAAAAATGTTTTACAAGATGATTTGAGGAGGGCTATTGCTTATGTGCCCCAAGAGCCGATTTTATTTCATAGAAGTATAAGAGAAAATATTGCGTATGGAAAGCCTGAAGCTACAGATGAAGAAATAATTTCTGCAGCAAAAAGAGCTCATGCGCACGAGTTTATTGCTACTTTAAAAGATAGTTATGACACATTGGTAGGTGAACGCGGAGTAAAACTCTCAGGTGGAGAGCGACAAAGAGTATCTATTGCACGAGTTATGCTTACTAGGGCACCAATATTGATTTTAGATGAAGCTACAAGTTCTCTGGATAGTGTGAGTGAATCTTATATACAAGATGCTTTCGGTGAGCTTATGAAAGGTAAAACTACTATTGTTATAGCTCATAGACTTTCTACTATTCAAAAAATGGATAGAATTATTGTGCTTGATAAAGGAAAAATAACAGAAGAGGGAACTCATAAAGAACTACTAGAAAAAGGAGGCACTTATGCCGAACTTTGGAATCGTCAAACTGGGGGATTTCTTGAATAAAACCTTACCTTGCTTTTTAAAGTTTTTGTGTTATTGTATGATTTAGAAATCAGTACAATGTTGTGCTGATTAAAAAAGGAGGTAACCTTGAAAAATGTAATTTACTTCAGTTTATTGTTTTTTGTATGTTCCTGTGCTCCAATGCCAGAAACAACTACTACTGTTAGACCCGAATTTACCGTGTCTTTTAAGGAAGAAAGTGCTGTCGTTTTTAACGATAGTGGCAAACTCTCAGGAATTGATTCCGCAAAGATCATATGGAGCGAAAATCTCCTTTATATACCTCTATATTTAGAGGATTGCGGTTGTTCTAATACTGGTAGACCTAGTAATTCTTTTGCGGCGAGTCATCCGGCTACAATTATGAAAATTCGTACTTTAGTTGAGTCTATTATTTCTAACCGCAATATCACAGACCAGGAGTTAGAGGTATCAAATAAATACTCAGGTCTTCTAAATGGTATTTGGTTTGAGTTAGAACCAGAAAAGCCGGCAACTTTGGTTTGGCAAAACCTAACAGCTTCAGATACTATTGACATGCCTTATGGTGGTTCACTCAATAAAACTTTGAGCATGACCAATGCCCAAGCTTTGGAATTTGCAAAAAGGTTCAAAAAAGACTATCGGTACACAGATGACGGTAGGCTTTTTGTTAAAGTGAGTCCAGGCCTTTATGTGAAAGATTGGCGTCCAATAGAAGTAAGTAAAGTTAGCTGGGGCATGTTAGTAGGTGAGTACATGTCGTCTGCACCTAAATGAAGGTAAATCCTTTTAAAGTTTTAAGTCTCTTCCTGTATGGCTGCAGGAAGATCCCATTAAAGCCCTGGTGTATTATTATCCAGGGCTTTTTTTATTGTCTTTTATTTTTTAATTAACTATAATTATATTATATTTATTATTAATAATATTTTTTAATATGGAACATTATATTGGAGTTTTGAAGAAGTATGCTGTTTTTGAAGGTAGAGCAAGTAGGATGGAATTTTGGATGTTTATACTCTTTAGTCTACTAGTAAGTATTGCCTTAAGTTTTGTTGATAAATATTTACCAAAAGTTGATGTATGGGGCGAAATGGGAATATTAGGTATAGCTTATTCTTTAATTACTTTAATTCCATCTTTAGCTGTATCAGTTAGAAGACTTCACGATATAAATCGTAGTGGTTTATGGCTTCTCCTACTCTTAGTTCCAATTATAGGATTTATTGTTATTATAGTTTTCCATTTATTAGAATCAACTCCAGGGGAAAATGCTTACGGGCCAAATCCTAATGGAATATCAACACCTCCAAATGTAAATAATACTCCTTCTGCACCGACTCCTCCACCAGTAAATCCTACAGTTTAGGAGATTTCATTGTATTTTTATTTTTCTGTGTTATACTTTTCTAGTAGTTTCTCGAGAGGCTTTTTGTTTAAATTGCAATTGAGCGGTTAGAGCATCTACGTCCCGATCGATTTGGGACATTATAATAAGTTTTGCCTGGTTTTTTCAAAACAGGAGAAGTAAATAGAATGGCTACAAAGCTATATGTAGGGGGATTACCTTACAGTACACAAGAAGATGCGTTGAAAGACCTCTTCTCACAAGCAGGATCTGTAACATCTGCTGTGATTATTATGGATAAGATGTCTGGTCGCTCAAAAGGTTTCGGTTTCGTAGAAATGTCATCTGATGCAGAAGCGCAAGCTGCTGTAGGGATGTTCAACGAAAAAGAATTCGAAGGACGAAAGCTTACAGTCAATGAAGCTCGACCTATGGAAGCTCGCCCTCCACGAACTGGTGGAAATGGCGGTGGATATGGTGGAGGAAATGGTGGTTACGGAGGAAGCCGAGGAGGTTCTCGCCGAGAATACTAAATCTCATAATTTTGAAACATTAAAGCCCTTCGGGGCTTTTTTGTTTGCCTAAAACTTTAATCTTTGTTATATTTTATATACTCTTTTAATTAAAGGGTTTTCTTTGTTTTAAGTTTAAGTTTGTGTTTGAGCGTGTAATTGTTGGTAATGTACCCGAGTCCCGTTTGATAGTAATGCGTGTTTTGAAAATTTAAGTTTGAGCGTGTAGTTCAGTGGTAGAACGCTGTCCTGATAAGACAGAGGTCGATGGTCCGATTCCATCCACGCTCACATATGGAAGATAAAAAAAATACAAATTATTCCATATATAAACCAGTTTTAGTATTTTATGCTAAAACGACTTCGTGGGTTATAATACCTCTTTTGATTGCAGTTATACTTGGTAAATATGCAAGTCGTTCAACTGGCAATGAAATGTTATTTTTCGGAGCTGTAGTTTTGGGTTTTATAATCACAATTTACGGTATTTATGGAGAGATAAAAAAATATAAAAAAGATTTAGAAATAGAAGACAAGAATAAAAATGGCGACAAATAATTTAGAACAAAATAATGTAGAGGAGGTTGAAGTAGCTCACGAAATTACTATTTATGCAGAGCCTATTTTTCATGTTGGTAAATTTGAAGTTACAAATTCACTTTTGAATTCTTGGTTAACTGTAATAGTCATAATTATTTTATGTGTAGCACTTCGGTTAAAATTGAAAAAAGTTCCAAGTAAGATTCAACACATTTTTGAATTACTTTTGGACGGAGCACTAGGTCTTGTAGACCAGGTTACAAATGACCGCAAGATTTCACTTAAGATTTTCCCATTAGTTTTATCTCTTTTCCTTTTCATTCTTATAAATAACTGGCTTGGACTTTTGCCAATAGTAGGCTCAATAGGATTTTACGCTATGGAAGGAGGCCATGAAGTATTCTTACCGCTCTTCCGAGCAGGAACTGCAGATATCAATACCACTTTAGCTTTATCTATAGCCATGGTTGTAGGCTCAAATATCTTTGGAATCATAGCTATTGGAGCTTGGAAAACTTTTAATAAATATGTTAATGTAAGTATACTTGGTTCAATATTCACGAAAGTGAGGAAGGACCCAAGTATATTGATAGTAGCCCCTATAACCTTCTTTGTAGGTATTTTGGAGCTTATAGGAGAGGTTGCCAAGGTGGCATCACTATCTTTCCGATTATTCGGAAATGTATTTGCAGGAGAAGTATTGCTTGCTTCTATGGCAGCAATTTTTCTTTATGTATTACCTGGGCCATTTCTTTTCCTTGAAGTCTTTATCGGACTTATTCAGGCACTTATCTTTTCACTACTTGCGACAGTTTACTTTACGATAGCTTCGCAAGATCATAGTGAACATGATGAGGAGCATCATGAAGAAAAGAAGGAGTTAGCACATGTTTAAAATTATAAATTATTATTAGTCGAAGAAATTATTAAAATAATCACTCCCGTAAGTCGGGAAAA
>JAUPWJ010000077.1 GCA_030916575.1 Patescibacteria group bacterium
CATCAGGATTCAATTCAAAATACATTCGAACTTCGTTCAATACACACCGCAATTTTTCGAAAAGGGTTTCTGAACTCAAAATGGGGTCGCGCCGAAGGCGCGACCCCGCTTTGTCCGTTTCTTCTGATTCCGAATTTTGGCGGAGGCGGTGAGATTTGAACTCACGATACCTTTCGGTATGCCACCTTTCCAAGGTGGTGGAATAAACCACTATCCGACGCCTCCATAACATTAAATCTACCTTACGAAGGCAAAAAAGGGAAATAAAACAATTAACATCTAGTCTTGCTAGTATATACAATAAGTTTTATAATACTATTAGTTTAATAATTAACTCTTAATTTATATATGAAAAAAGAAGAACTGGGCTTAGAGGATTTTATAGATAAAATGGTTAGCGAGAAAAGAGAATTTGAAGGTTTAGAACCAGAAGTAATAAAACAAATAAAAAACGACCTTTTGTCCCGTATAGAAGATAGAGTAAACGCAACTATTGTGAATAACATACCAGAGGATAAAATGCCTGAATTTGAAAAACTTTCAGAAAGTGGTAAAGACGAGGAAGTACAAGCTTTTTGTGAAGAAAACATCCCAGACTTTGCACAATTAATTGCAAGTGAATTAATTGCCTTTAGACAAACCTATCTTGCTTAATAATAACCTTTAAAGCAAATATGAAAGAATCATACAACCAACCAAATTTAAGCAATGAAGAAAAACTAAAAGAATACGCAAAGAAAAAAGCTATTGAAGCTGTAAAAAATTCAAAAGTCTCTATTGTAAACGCAGAACACCTAGCTGAAATGGAAGCACGTGATGCAGCAGACGCATATATGACTGAGTCAAAGGGTCAAGCTGGTTTCTGGAAGAAACTTATTAAACACACTTTCCTTGATGAATATCATCGCCAAAAAGAACTAGCTAAAGTTAGAAATCAAATTTCTAAATCTGAAAACATATATACTGCAGTAGAGCAAGACAGAAAAGCACACGAAGGAGCAATGCAAGCCATCACTACCCGCTTTACCTCTGAATATGATGAAGCAATAAATAAAGACGCTGGTGAAGACAGAGAGAAACTTGAAGAAAAAAACTTTGGAACAATGGAGGTAAAATCTAAGGTACGAAGACTAATTTCAGATTATGCTCAGACCAATATGAGCGAAGAGATTTTTAAAGTAGAAAAAAAGAAAATAATAGACAATATTAGCGACCATGAATTATTAAAAGGAGCAAATACATATGCAGACAACTTATTTGAAATTGCAAAAAATGCAAGACTTGCAATTGAGCATGGTGCAAAATTAGAAGAATTGGACTTAGATTTTGATATTATCGTCGGTAAAGCAAAAAGTAGTATAAAAACAGAGGCTAAACATAGCTGGGCTGATACTGCTGTAGATAAATTAAAGAAAACACAAATTGGACGTTTCGTAAATCCTGCTACCCTTTCAACTGCAGTAGGTATTGCTTACACAGCAGTAACTGCAACAGGTAAAATTGGAACAATGTTCGGTAAAAGTAAGGTAGCTGCTTATACAACTTTTGGAGCTACTGCTGTAGTATCTGGTGTCTTAGCTGGAATGAATGAATCTCAAAGACTTGCAGAAGAACGCCGACAACATGGCCGAGAGACAGCGAAAGGAGCAAAAATTGAAGGTGATAGCCCAAGACGAGAATCTATGGAAAAGTACGCCTATCAAACAGATAGTGCAAATAACTTAACAAAAAACCTTAGAGAATCTTTGTTTACAAAAGACGTTCACGGAAAAGAAATACCGAAAGATATATCCGAAAGTGAGCTAGCTACAGTTTTACACAACATTACAAATATAGAAGCTCGTGAATCTCTAGCCCAAAGTAAAAAAATAGATTTAGTCACCTACTCACACCCTGGGCAGGTGGAGAAAGAAAAGACAGAACTCGTAATACTTCTCGCTCGTGCAAAAGTTGAAGCTCGCAAACAACTAGAAAGTAAATTTAGTCACTTGTTAGCAAAAGGAGAAACTTTTGATACATATTTAAACAAACAAACTGAAATGACTAAGAGAGCCTTTCTTGAAGGCGAAAAAGGAATTGACTCCAGAGATAAAGCCTTCAAATGGTTAAAGGCCCGCAGATTCGGCCTTGTTGCTAGTAAAACTATATTGATTGGAGTCACCGTAGGAGCACTAGCTCAAGAATTAGTTGCAGGAGTAGATGGCTTGTGGGGAGGACAAAGAGAAGGAGTCGTAGAAGGAATAATTCACCAAGTAAAAGGTGAGAATACAGCTAACCAAATCCAAACTCCATTAAATAATGTGCGTGAATGGCTTACTGGCTCCCCTTCTCATATAGGAGCAAATGGTATTGATCAATTAATTGGAGAGAACCACTTTAATTTACCAGAAGGCGCAAACATAACTCCAAATGGTGATGGGACATACGATATAAACATTGGCGACCGCGAAGTAGCAGACAATATTCCTCTTACTTTTGAAAATGGTGCCTTAGATCAAGCTTCAATAGACAGACTAGGAGAAGCTGGTATAGTCGCAAATACTTGTACAAATGTAATTGAAAATGCAGGTGTCACAGAAGTAAACGCGCAAGACTATATAGACCAACATCCTGATGCTACACACGAAATAAAGCGTATCGGCTGGCATGATAACGATACACCCGCTCCAACATTTGACCAAAATGAATTGAAAATGCACTGGGGAGGAGAAAATGGTACTGGCGTAAACTCAAATGGTGACTATGTCTTTAATGTAAGTCATATGACTAGCGGTGGATCATTTCACGAAAATTTATCAGTTGACGCTCAAGAGAAAATAAAAAATGGCGGATTGAAAGTTCTTCTAGCTTTCACTAGAGAAACTCAAAACCATGTCGTTGAAGGTATAGTGGACACAAATGGTAATGTCACTTTTGACCATACTGACCCCGTTATTCAAGAGCTCTTCCATGTAGATGATAAGGGTCATGCAATATACGATGGTAGATTTGCTGAAGTTGCTGAGACTTTTGGGAATAACTCCAAGGGTGCTGAGATGGTAAGACTACTTGCTACTCATGAAGGATTGGGAAATGATTGCATAACTGTACCTGGACCAAAAGATATTCCTGTAAATATACTAGACCTCCCTCTTGATGATGAACCTCCATACTTTATTCCATTTGCACCTCGCACTCCACTTGAGCCTATATTCTATAAACCACCAATTAAACCAAATGATCCTGTTGCAAAAAGAACCATGGACCTAATCCAAACCTACTATAACGGTAGCAACGTAAACGAAATTGAAAAAAAGTTCAAAGAAAGAAGCATACCTCTTGATCCGTATAAAATGATTATACTAAAAGATGGTAAAAAGATTTGGATTGATAAAAATGACAAAGAAATTAGCCGTGATGCAGTTCGAGAACGTGCTAGGTTTATTGAGTATTTTAAAAAACAAGACGCCAACTACTTAAAAGAACTAGGTGTATTTAATAAGAATTTAGAACCTATGAGCTCTGAATGCCGTGTGGCTGTAATTATTCCTGCTAGATTTGAAGCAAAAAACTTAAAGAATTTACTAGATCAATACGTAAAACAAGTAGATGAAAAAGGTAAACCAATTAATAAAAATCTATTTGAAATAAACATAATTGTAAATAAAAAAGAAGGTGAACAATCTGACGGAAGTGTAGAAGTAATTAATAAATGGAAAGCTGAAAACCCTGGATATCATGTAAATGTAATTGATAAAGAGTTTTCAAAAGAAAATGCAAACGTAGGGATGGCTCGAAAATATATAACCGACCTATCTTTACTTCGATCAACAGAACGCCAAAGTTCTTCTGGTCCTCTATATATAGAATCAGAAGACGCGGACCTAACTAGTGTAGACAAAAGAACCATCTCAAAACTTATAAAGGGTTTTGACGAAAAACCATATTTGGATGTATTGCGTGGTATTCAAGATAGACAACCTGAAATTATGAGCAAGAACGACTTATTCTTTTTTGAGCGACGAATTTGGGATATTGGTGAAATGGCAATGCGTGACATGTCTCTGAGATCAGACAAATTCGATAAATCAAGTTTTGTATGGAATAGAGTTATTAGTGGAGGCTGGAACACAGCATACACGGCAGAAGCTTACGCACAAATAGGCGGATATGTACCTGACACTATTGGTGAAGACATGAAGATTGGTCAAAAAATATCAATCCTTCGAGGATCTGCAGACAAAGACAGTAAGTATAAGGTAAACACTTATACAGCTGAAACTTCAGGGCTACGTGCCAACTCAAGTCCAAGACGTTTCTTGGACGCCATGATAAAAAACGAAAGTCCTTACGATAATTTCGATGATCAGTCAGTAAAAGAAAAAAATATTACAGAGCTCTTAGATGCGCTAAAGGACTTTGAATCAATCTCTCCTGAGCACAGAGAAAGGTACGAATCTGGAATAAATACTTTATTTAGATTCATTAGAGAGCAAATGGGAGACGGAGAAGAAGCTAGACAAATAATGAAAAGAACAATGTTTTATATGGGACTAAAAGAAGGTAGTGATAAGGGATTTGTAATTGATAACTACAAAGAAGTAAAGATAACTGACAAAGGGTACGGACAAATAGGTGAGCTTCTTGCTAACTATAAAAAAGACAAAAAATGGGAATTAGGTTATAAACGCCAAAATCATCCTCTTGATAAGAGTATTCCCGACAAAACCTTACCACCGATACCACCTACAGAAGAAGTTGAAAAACCTGAAATACCCCCTATAAAAAAGACAACGATGATTTCAAAACCTATTAAAGTAAAACGAGATACACTAAAACCAGTAATAAAGCAGACAGCCGTAAAAATTGTAAAACCAAAAATAGAAGCAAAGAAAGTGGTAACGGCTATAAAAAACGTGCTTCCTACTGATGAATCTAAAGCAAGTGGTGAATATAAAGCTGACGTAGAAAGAAAAATTAAAGCTAGAGATGCTAGAAACGCACAAAAGAATAAATAAGAATTACTATCTTAAATCATTTTCTTAAACTCCTCTTCGGTAAGTATTTTTATCTTTAGTTTTTCTGCACTTTTTAGTTTGCTTCCTGCATCTTCACCTGTCACAACATATGAAGTGTTTTTAGAAACTGAGCCGGAAATTTTCCCACCCAACTTGATTATCTTCTCTTTAGCAATTTCACGAGACATTGTGGAAAGTGTTCCAGTCAAAACGAAAGTTAAACCTTCAAATTTTCCTCCTTTTATTTTTTCCACTTTATCTATCACTACTCCATTTTCTTTTAACTTTTCTATGAAGTGAAGGTTATTTTTGTCTTGGAAAAATTGTAAAACACTTTTAGTCACAGCAGGGCCGATATTAGGAATACTATCTATTTCATTAATATTTTCTTTTGAATTCTCAATTATTTTCTCTAAAGTTCCAAAATGCTGGGCTAGGTCTCGTGCAGTCTCCTCGCCCACATGAAGTATTCCAAGAGCCCAAAGAAAACGAGATAGTGATATTCTCTTTTTATTTTTTATTTCCTCTACGATATTTTCCGCTGACTTTTCTCCAAATCTTTCAAGTGTAGCAATATCGCTCTTATCTAGACTAAAGATATCGGCAGCATCAGTTATAAGTCCTTCATCTTTAAACCTTCGCAAGACCTTAGGACCCAATTCGTAAATATCAAATACAGAAACAAAATGTTCTATATATCTTTCATTTTTTGCCACACATTTTTTATTTATACAGTAATACGCAACAGAATTTTCTTTTTTCTCAGATATTAATTTCTTGTCTATGTCTCCTAGACATGCAGGACAAGAATCCGGCATTTTAAATTTTTTCTCTTTACCTGTTCGCATACGAGTAAGGACTTCTACAACTTTAGGAATCACGTCCCCAGCCTTTTCTATGACCACTGTATCACCTATACGCAAGTCTAAGCGCTCTATTTGGTCCATGTTATGCAACGTCGCTTTAGACACAGTGGAGCCCGCCACGAGCGTCGGCTCAAACAATGCAAGCGGTGTTAAGACTCCAGTACGACCAACATTTACTTTTACATCTTTTACAATTGTCGTCGCCCTCTCAGCTGGATATTTATAAGCTGCCATATAACGCGGAGCTTTACCAACAACACCTAAAACTTCTTGCAATTTTAATTCATTTATTGAGATTACAATACCGTCTGTGCCGTAAAGGAAATTGGAGCGAATTTTTTCAAAACTTTTTATAAAGTTAATTACCTCCTCTAAATTTTTACAAATCTTTTCATTTTTATCCACCACAAAACCAATATCTCTTAACACTTCATGTTCTTTAGAATGCGTATCAGGTATATAATTTTTATTTTTATATTGTTTTACATCATAAGCAAAAAATTCTAAATTCCTACTACTAGCAAGCTTTGGGTCTAGCTGGCGTATACTCCCTGCTGTAGCATTTCTAGTGTTAGCAAAAAGTATCTTGCCTTCAAGCTCTTGGATTTTATTTAAATTAATTAATGTCTTTTTAGACATCACCACCTCGCCTCGAACTTCAATAAATTCTGGAATATTGCCTTTTAATTGCAAAGGTATTGAATGTATAGTTTTTAAATTCTGGGTGACATCCTCCCCCACAAACCCATCTCCCCTAGTCGCTCCGAGCATTAATTTTCCCTTTTCATAAATCAAAGTCCCTGCCAAACCATCAAATTTAATTTCACAAAAATATTCAATTTTTGTATTTGCTGGTAATAATTTCTTTATTCTTTTCTCCCAATCATAAAGCTCATCTATGCTAAATACATCGTTTAAGGAGAGCATACGCACGGTGTGCTTCACTTTTTCAAATTTAGGAAGTGGCTTGCCACCCACTCTATACTCTGGAGCATTGGGGTCATCTAAGTTAGGATATTCTCTTATAATATCTCGTAGTTCCCTATTTAAAGAGTCATACACAACATCAGTCACATCTGGGCTATCTGCTGTATGATAGAGTTCACGAAGTCTAGCAATTTCTTTACGCAATTTATTTACTCGCAGTCCTGCAGTTTTTATATCGGGATATTTTGCCATACAGAATTAATAAGTTAGCTCCAAAACACGCTCTACTCTATTGTTATTTGTGGAAGAACAATTAGGTGTATTACCACCCATATTGTATCCTTTTGAAATAACTTGTGTACTTATAAGGGCACCAGTACCAGAATCTAAATTTCTAGTTACTTTGACTTTAGCACAAGATTTACTATCTGCTCCCAAGCCAAGCACTACGAAATTCCAAGGACCGAAAAGTTGAGTTTCTCCAACTATATTTATTGAACTACCTCCACACATTGCATTTATACCATTGATTGTAGTAAGAGCATCTACAGAACCAAAGAAGCTCTGAGTTGGAACCAAATCATAAAACAATGCACATTCTGCTCCTGTATCTGCTGCAAAAAATGCTTCATTTGTAGCTTTAGCTGAAGTCCCAAAATTAATTTCTTTCAAAGATATATTTATCATACCAAGTGAGATAGAGAAAATGATAGCTGATAAGACAACTGCAAAAAGCATCACAAATCCTCTATTACTTTTTAATTTTGTTTTATTAAAAATCATTATTGTGTCCAATTAAATAAACTCTCTGAAAAAGAAATATCATATGTCCCTGAACCTTGTACCCAAAAAACAGTAGAAATGACTCTGATTTCATCTATATTTTGATATGCGACATTATCAGCCTCAATTCTAATTCTACGCCTAAAACCAGAATTTGTATTTCCAATAGAATCATAATTATACTCTCCTGTATCTGCGTCATAATACAAATACGGACATGGCACATTATTATTTGCAATTGTACAAGTAGTTAACGGTACGTCTATTATAGGTTGATCATTCTCAGCAAAATCTAAACCGGCAATATCAAAAGTGCAACCAATACCTCCACACTTATTTACGACACTAGCCTTGAAATCACTCCACGCATCATTTGTTTGCTCTCCGGGATCTAAATAAAGCACATAGGTGTCACGCAAATTACGCATATATTCCACTCCTTCTTGAGCTAAATATGTAGCAGTTAATTTTCTCTTAGCATAAGTAAGATTTGAAAGACTGTCTCCTAAAATAACCATCATGGCTACCACAGACATAGTAAAAATAGCGATAGCCACAAGAGTTTCTACTAAAGTAAAACCTTTATTTTTTTGTTTTAAAAATTTAAACATTTTATGGATTTACTATATCTACCAATCTTTGTGTGACCATGGTTTGTAAAGAAAAAGACGAATTTAAGTTTTTATAAACTATGTTTCCTAGTAATCTTATGATAACGAGAGGTTGCTGTTTATTTCCACCACTAGGTAGAGCTGGTGGCTCTGCCCCTAAGACTGAAAAACTAAAATACCCAGGAATATTTGGGATAATAATCTCATCCCCATGTAATGGTACCCATGTCACACCACTATTTGTTGATTTTTGAATAACTAATGGGCTCCCTGTTATTTTGTAGACCCATTGATCTCCATCATTTAATGGATTCCCGTAGGCTTCTTCAAATGCTATAGCATAACCATTTTCACAACTTCGGGGTGTGGTAATAACATCTCCAGATTGCCCCCAATCAGTAGGAGAATTCCCGTCCCCGTAATAACATCTATAATTATATCCTGTTCTTAAATTTCTAGACATATCTTCCATGATAAAAGATAGATTATCCATAATGGCCCTGACATTGCGAGATTTATTATGAACCACATTTGCATTGAGTAATGAGCCGATGCCTGTAATAACAAGAATAAGAAATAAAGAAATAGATATCATTGTTTCAATGATGGTGTAGCCTTTGTTTTTATTTTTGAAATTTAAAATTTTCATATTATTGATCATTATCACTGAGCTCTACTCTACCTGAAGGAAATATTTTTATAAAAGTCTCTGTATCACTAGCTGAGGACAAAGTAATTCTAATATATTCTGCTGAAAGCGGAGCATTTGTATAAAAAACTGCTCCAGAATTTGGTCTAGTAAATGTTATAGACACAGGTCCTGATATCGCACTATAGGAACCATTATTAAAACTCTCTATGAGAGAGATGAAATTTCCTTTTGTTATATTAATTCTATCTACACACTCACCAACATGAGGACAAGTGTATACTCCGTGATTAAAATCTTTGTCTGAATTAGTATCAACAAAATAATAGAAAACTTTATTACCTGTATTGGGCCCTGAACTTAAATTAAAGTAAATTCCATAAGATGGCTTCCAATTTAAGTCAGAGGATTGTTGGTTTGATGGTGGTAGCTTACCATTGAGTGCTGACTTTTGAGCTTCAACAATTTGCAAAGCCATTTCATTAGCCAAATTTTTAATATCAACTTTACCTTGAAAACCTTTATAGTTAAAAATCGCCATACCAGAAAAAATAGAAAAAATAGATAATACAACTATAAGCTCTACATAGGTCATTCCCCTATTCAATTTATATTTTTTTATTTTTCTTAAAAAGAATTTCATTTTTAATTAAATATATTCAAAAGCTGATATATTTCTAATTCACATAGAAATGCTATAAGTGTGCCTAATATTAAAAACGGACCGAAGGGAACTTCACTTTTTCTATTATATTTCTTATTAAAAATTAAAAGAAAGATTCCGATAATTGCTCCTATCCAAAATGCCATCACTGTTGCTGAAAGCATCAAAGGCATACCTAGAAGAAGCCCGAGGCCCACAGCGAGCTTTGCATCCCCTAGTCCCATCCATGTCCCTCGAGACAAAAGCCAAATAAGAGCAAAAGGAACAGATATTACAAAAGCTCCAAAAAAATCCGAAATAACAGGCATGTGAGGATAAAATACTCCGTCTATAAATAAAAATACGCTCAAGAAAGCAAGGACACCGAATACAAAAGAAAGGACATCTGGAATTATCTTATGCTTTATGTCATACACAGTGATGACTAAAAGAAGGGAGAATATTGCTGTATAAAATGCATAAGGAATTATAAACATCAGAGTATCTTGATAAAGGATATCTTTGAATTTAAAAAATAAAACTAAAAATAAAATTCCAGTGAGAAATTCTACTAGTGGATATTGGGCAGATATTTTGGTCTGACAACTCCGGCACCGTCCTTTAAGTCCTAAATAACTAAATAAAGGCACGAGCTCATACCAATGAAGCTGTGTCCGGCAAGACATACAAGCACTTCTGCCACCAAAAGATTTCTGTGTATTATATCTATATATAACCACATTCAAAAAGCTCCCGATGACCAAACCTAGTATAAAAAAGATTACAGCAAAAATAGTCATTACTAGAATATATTATAGCAATAAGAGAGGAGCATAAACAAGCTTGTTTGTTTAATGTCCGAGTGCCATTGTTATATGGTAATCCATATACTATAAAAATGAAAGAGGGAAAAGCTAAGTTAATTACAAAGATGAGTTGTGGCATTGATTGCAGCTCCGGGAACAGAATTGACTTGTTTAGCTTTACCTGAACTATCTACACACCAACTATATGCTGGATTAGATTTCAAACTAACAGCCACAGCCCAGACAGAGGAGTTATTGTAACACCAATTAGAACCACTACCATCGTCTGTAGCCTTAGTAATCGCGTTAACTATTATTTTATCTACACGAAACATAGACTCTCCGGTTATATTGTTATAGCTTGGACATTCGTCCCCTGGACCACCACCACCAGAATTACCATCATAAGTGGCTCCGAAATTATTATTATTTGTAAAAAATATTGCAGCTTGATTTCTAATTGTATGTAAATTACTTTTCACTCCAGCATCACCTCCTTTTTTCCTAGCACTAGAAGTAGCCACTAAAACAATTGTAGTTAATACACCTACAATAACTAATACAATTAAAAGTTCCAACAACGTAAAACCACGATTTCTTGAAGTTTTCATAAAATTCTAATCAAATTAAATAATAAATATCTAATATAAATTATACCAAACACAAAAGACAAAAACCACCCTTTAGGTGGTTTTTGTGATAAAACTCAATCTATGTCTGATTATATGCAAGCATCGGATGCAACAGAGTCGGCAATGGTCTCGCCTGTAGCCCAAGTATCGGTTTTACTAGCACCTGTACTGTCTACACACCAAGTGTCAGGAATAGCGTCGTTTGCAGTCCCCCCAGTTTTTAAAGTCACCACTGCTGCCCAAGCACCTCCAGCTGAACTTTGAGAACATCGACTTACGTTTGCAGCAGTGCCACCATTTGCAGTAATAGCTGCGCTTACACCATTCCAGATTCCAGCTACACCCCCAACAGCAACATTAGAAAAGATTGTACTTGCAGTGTTTGCACAAGCAGCTTCTGCAAAAGTAGCAGTGCCGTAGTTTGAATTAGTATCATAATACAATTCAGCTGCAGCGCGAGTGCCTGATAGGTTTGCTTTAATAGCAGCATCTGCACCTCGGCTTCGAGCAGTGTTAAGTGAAGCTAAAACAACAGAAGCTAAAATACCGATGATAGCCACAACGACCAAATGTTCAATCATTGTAAAACCTCTTTTTTAATTCTTTTTCATAATTTATTTTTATTTACTAATAATTAATAATTTTATTTGCTAATTTCTCAGCAAAATAATCGACTTATTTTAATACCCTTATTATATAACAATGCTAATACAAAGTTATCCACAGTTTAGCTTATTCCCCCTGCAATATTGTATATAGGCATAAGCACAGATACAAGGAGTATTCCTACCCCAAGACCCAATACCACAATCATCACAGGCTCAATGAGGCCGACCAATGTATCCACTGCATCATCCACCTCTCTTTTGTAGAAATTCGCCAAGGTCTTTAATATCTGACCCAACTGTCCTGTCTCCTCTCCCACTTTCATCATTTGCACTAAGATTCCTGGCATTTGTTCTGGGTATTTTTCAAACGATGCAGAAATAGTAAGACCGGACTTCACACCATCAGCCACATCTCTTAAAATACCTTTATATACTTTAGAGTCCACGACATCTCCGGTGATATCTATGGCACGAATAATAGGAATACCAGAAGTAAGCATCGTGTCCATATTGTCTGCTATACGTGAGAGGTAAAGCTTTTTATACAAATTTCCAACAGCTGGAATAGAGAGTTTGATGCGATCTAAGTACTCTTTACCAGATTCTGATTTGGCCATTCTCCATAACCATACAACACCCAAGACTAAAGCAATAAGTAAAATGAAACCATAATTTACAAAAAAATCAGAAAAGGCAATAACTATTTTTGTATAAAAAGGTAATTCTTGTCCTGAATCTTGAATGATAGCTGATAATTTTGGAATAACCACCACGAACATCAAAGACATAACCACAAAAAATGTAATGATAACGAAAATAGGATAAATCAATGCATTGCGAGTCTTTGAAGTTAAAGCATATTGACGGTCTAAATATTCTGCTAAATGTTCAAAAGTTTGATTGAGTTTTCCTGTCTCCTCTCCTGCTCGAACCATGTTTACATAAAATGGAGAAAAGACATCAGGATGTTTATTTAAAGATTCTGAGATAGAAAGACCGGCCTGGATGTCATCAGCTATTGTTGTAAGCTTTTTACCTAAAAATTTATTCTCAGCATTAGTCGCAAGCATTGTGAAAGCTTTAAGAGCTGAGACTTGAGCTTCAAAAAGTGTGGCGATCTGGCGAGAAAGTATGACAATTTCTTTCATTTTAACACCTTCAAAAAAAGACATCTGTAAGAAAGATTTTTTATCGAATTGCTCTTTGATGGAAATAATTATAAGTCCTCTACGCTGAATTGATGAAATAGCAGTGTCCCTTGTCGGCGCATCTATTTCACCTTCCTTTTTTATTCCTTTGTCATCTACTGCTTGGTATTTAAATAACATATATTACATCATTCGCTCTAAACCTTTTGGATTTAGAGAATATTGATAAGCACTTTCTATGGATATCTCTCCAGCACGCACGAGCTCAAGTAAAGAGTGATTTAAATCTATCATGCCAGCCTCAGTCCCTGTCTCTATGACTACATCTATCTCATGTGTTCTCTTTTCGCGAATTAAATTTGAAACCGCATTATTATTTAACAAAAGTTCATATGCTGGTATAAGTCCACCTGATATTCTAGGAATTAATCTCTGAGAGAAAATACCTAAAAGCGAAGACGCTAATTGCACACGAATTTGGTCTTGTTGACTTCCAGGAAAAGAATCAATAATTCTATCTATTGTCTGTGATGCATTGTTTGTATGTAATGTTGAAAAAACCAAGTGCCCAGTCTCAGCAGCAGTCACAGCAGTAGAGATAGTCTCTGGTGTGCGCATCTCACCTATCATGATGACATTCACATCTTCACGAAAGATTGATTTTAAAGCGGAATGAAAATCTTTTGTATCAATACCTACTTCACGTTGATTGATGATTGATTTATTTGGTGTATAGACATATTCTATAGGATCTTCAACTGTAATTATGTGACGAGTCTGTTCGTTATTGATTAAGTTCACCATTGCAGAAATAGTTGTAGACTTACCTTGCCCTACAGGTCCAACAACTAAAAAGAAGCCTTGTTTCTTTTTAGATAATTCTGCAAGTAATGGGGGTAAATGTAAATCAGGCAATGATTGAACTTTCGGAACTAAACGGAAAGCAAGATTAATAAGTCCTTTCTGAAAAAATGCATTTACGCGAAGTCTAGCTTCGCCCCTAAAGTCATAAGAGAAATCCATTTCTTGTTCTTCCATAAACTTTTCAAACTTTTTTTTATCTAATATTTCAGTAAGCATTCCTTTCATATCTTCATTGGTGAGTGGCTCGTGTTTTACTAAAAATATCAATTCTCCTGCTACGCGTATGGCTGGTACTCTTCCTGCTCCTATATGCAAATCAGAACCATTTTCATGAATGATAGTAAGTATTAAATCTTCAAGTTCTTTTTTATAATTTGTAATCATTTTATTTATCTTTTTTTAATAATGAATTTTTTTCTAAAATCTCCGCTACTTCATTAATAACTTCTGTGGGTGTGGAATTTGCCTTTATGATATATCCTGCTACTCCGAGCTTATTTCCTCTATCAATATCTGCTTGCTGACTTTTATTTGAAAGAATTATTTTAATTGAATTTGGAGATAAGTTATTATTGTTTATATTCTCTAATACTTCAAAACCGTCCATGCCAGGCATGGTAATATCCATTAAAATAATATCAGGATTTATACCTTCTTTTAATTTTGCCAAAACTGCTTCTCCTTCCATAAATGTATAAACTTCAAAATTATTTTGACTAAATTTAAAAGCATACATGTCCAGTAAAAAGCCATCATCATCCACTATTAAAATTTTCTTTTTATTTCCTTCCATACATTTATTATATCATTATTCTAACTCACTATTAAAATTATAAACATCAGCAAACGGTATAATACCGTCCATGGCCTTAAGCATCGCATCTTCTCTCATAGAGAGCATACCTTTCTTGCGAACAACTTCATAAATATCAGAATACACAGGATTCTTTAAAATTATAGCCTGTAAATCTTTATCAACCTTATACATTTCAAAAATAGCAGTACGTCCGCGAGTCCCAGCAGGACATTCAGGAGATGGAACAGTATCAATCATCTCTTCTTTTACTATAATATCTTTTTTATATTCGGCTGGTAAATCTTTAAATTGCTCTTCAAATTGAAGTTTAATACTAGGGTCCATTGGTATAGATTTTCTAGATGAAGGACAAGTGGTGCGTGCCAGTCTTTGAGCGATAGAAAGGACTAATGTCGGAGCAATAAGATAAGGGTCCACTCCCATGTCTATGAGTCTTGGAATAACACCGATGGAGTTATTGGTGTGTAGTGTTGAAAGCACTAAGTGTCCAGTAAGAGCTGCTTGAATAGCTAGCTGAGCTGTTTCTTTATCTCGAATTTCTCCCACCATTATTATGTCTGGGTCTTGACGAAGTATAGAACGAAGACCAGAAGCAAAAGTATAGCCGATTTCTGGCATCACTTGAGACTGATTTACATCTGGCATATGGTATTCCACTGGATCTTCTAGAGATACAACATTACTTTTTTCTTTATCAAGTTCATTCATAATAGAATACAATGTTGTTGTCTTACCAGACCCTGTAGGACCTGTAATCAATATAAGTCCAAAGGGTTTATCTATCGCTTCTCTAATTAATGCTAGATTGGTTTTTGACAGACCGAGTTGATCTAGTGGTTTTACACCCTTTTCAGAATCCAAAATACGAATAGCGACTTTTTCTCCATAATACCCAGGCATTGTAGAAACACGAAAATCAATCTTTCTATTATCAATACTCGCAGAAAATGAACCATCTTGAGGTTTTCTTTTTTCATCTAGATGAAGGCGAGATAAAACTTTAATACGGGCAATAATTCCACTGTGAACATTGACTGGAAGCATGATAGTAGTGTGTAGTGTGCCATCCACACGATAGCGCACCCTTACTTTCTCCCCTATGTGTTCTATGTGTATGTCAGAAGCATTTCCTTCTATAGCATTTTTTAATACCACTGCCACAATTTTTATTATTGGTGCATCTTCAACTATTTTTTCTTCTTTATTTACACCTTTTAATTCTTTATTTAAATTATCTTCGTTAATTTTTTTAATATCAACATTCTCTTTGTCCAATTCTTGGAGTGCCTCCCCTACTTGTATACCAACACCTTTATAACTATTCATGATGGCTTGATAGTTGGTTTTAGAAATAAGGAAAATCTTAAAAGGCATATTCATTTTTGCAGAAATGAATTGCAATGCATCTATGCCTTGAATATTTTCTGGGTCGGTAATACCAACTTCTAACACTCCATCAGTGAGTCCAAAAGGAGCGAAATGATAATAAGAAGCAGAATCTTCTGGTATAAATTTTAAAATATCAAAAGATACTTTTTGAACATCAATTCTTTTGGTTGGAATTTTAAAAAATTCCCCTTTGGCTTCTAGAATTTGGTCTTCAGTAATACCTATTTCAGACAAAGCAGCATCAATATCGCCAGCGTGCTTTTCTTCAGCAAGACTTTTAGCTTGAACTATTTGTTCATCATTAATGATACCTTTTTGTACTAATAATTCTAAAAAACTCATAATTAATTCACAGTGGCACCAGATGGAGGAGTTGTTGTTTTGACTGGAGTTACTGGATTTACTGGAGTTGTAGGTTTAATTGGAGTCACCGGTGTAGTACTTACTCCACTTCCTGTACCACTTGGTGTTGTTGTATTTGTAGTAGTTGTTGTAGTGCCAGTAGTAACAGGGGTAGTTGGTATAACTGGAGCGGATGGTGTAGGTGTAGCTCCAAAACCAATAGGAGCAAATGGATTTGGTCTGCCCTCTTTCTCATCTTGAGTAATCACTACATCTGGATCTTTCAAAGATGAAAATACTATACCTGCGAATATCGCATCATCTAATTGTAAGCTTTTAATACTTAAAAGTTCAGCCAAAAATTCTTGAGCGATTTCGGAATTCTCATCTGGCAATGTCGCAGAAAAAGCATCAATAGCTCTTTCTTCTTCAGTGGTTGTTGATACTATAAAACTTTCTTCCTCAGGTTTTTTATTGAAAAGGACAATATAAAGAACTACTAACACTAGTCCTATACCTACAAATATTATTATGTTTTTTATTTTTGGTGACATTTTAATTTTTCATCCAATAAGTTTTAACCTTAAAACCATATTTATAAACATCTACAGGTGTATTTACTCCGGCTCCTGTTATAGAAGAAAACTGAATTGAAGATATATCAACAATTCGAAGATTGCTCTCAAGGTCTCTAAGTAAATTTAAAAAGTTAGTATAAGAACCTTCAGTAGAAAATTCTAAATCCCAAGTACCGTAATCAGTCTGTGCGGGTGTATTTGTGTCACTACCCTGGAAAACTTCAATCGGCTGTTTATCTTCTTCTGTTTTCTTTATTGTGTCATATTTAACATCACGCAAAACCATACCATATGGAGATGCTAATTTTTCTACTTCTAAAATCAATCTTATATTATCAACATTGTCAGGTAAAAGCTTCTCTAATTTGGCTAAATTATTTGGATCAATAGAATTATATTTTTTAGTTAGTTTTTCTCTCTCTACATCAAGAGATTTAGAATTATCCAACGCTTTATCATAAGAAAGAACCTGCCCCTTAAGCGTAGATATCTCTCCCATTGTAGGACTTACAAAAACCACAAAACCTGTGATTGAGAGACCTATTAAAATCATTGGAAGTATAAATCTTAACATATATTAATTTTGCAATTGTATATTTTGTAAAGCTTCAGCTGTTGAAGGCACGACATCTGCTTGCAACATTTGTTTATAATCTACAAAGTCAGCATCCACCAAAAATTCTAAGTCAAAAAGAACACTGCCTTTATCATCTAAAGACAAATTGGAAAAGATTGGGTCAATCAAAGATTCGTTTTTTAGAAATAAATCTGACTGCAAAGCTATTTGCCTATAACCCGTAGTTGTACCTGAAAGTTTTACAGCAATTTTATTAGTCTTTTCTTTTGATAATTCATAACTAAATTTTGTAAAACGAACTTTTGGTAATGTTAAGGATTGTAATGCTTTAAAAATAGAAGTCACCGCTATGAGTTTGGACAAAATATCACTTGAAGCTCTAAGTCTTTTATCTAGAATTTTTAATCTAGGAATTTGTGTCTCTTCTAAGCGGCCACGTGCCAACAATAATTCACTAGCCTTTTTATCAATAGTATCTGTTAAAGACTTTTTATAGAAATAAAGTCCACCAGCAGTTACAACCATAGCTATAAAAAATAAAACAGAGATAATAGTCAAAAGACCGACCGGTTGTTTGACTACGGCTGTATCTTTTACTATTGGTTTCTTTGGTATAAATGATGTTTGAAAATTTTGATCCATTTTCTTTTTTACTCTCCTATATTATAACAAAAAACAAAAATTAAATACAAATTATTGCAACTTTCTTAGAGCTAATCCTATGGCTACTGCAAATTCAGGGCCTGTGGTATCTAAAACTTTACTCAAAAATGCTGGTGCACCGACTTTCGCAAATGGATGACCGACTTCTATCTCAGCTCGAAAATTACTTGTAGCCACTTCAGTCAAACCTTTTAAAAGACAGCCACCACCAGTAAGTATAACTTTACTTATAGTCCGATTATACTTCTTCTCATAACCTAATAATACATTATTTGTTTCTCCAAAGATATAGTCCACGTGGGTTTTTATAATGTCAGCAAGTTCTTTTTCAGCTGGATTACCATAAAGACCGAATTCTTTTTTCATTTCTTAAGCTTTAGCAAAAGGAATACTCAAAGATTTAGAAATTGAGTCTGAAATATCTGCTCCTCCCCTATTTATAGTGTGAAAACCTTTGACCATACCAAATTCAACTAAAGAAATTTTAGTACGTGATGCTCCAAAATCTATTAATAAAACCAAAGATAATTCGTGCTCAAAACATGCTCTAATAGATGAAAAGATTTCAACTTCAAAAAAATCAGCAGTAATATGTGTTTCTGAAACAACTGAACGTAAATTTGAAATTGCATCATTTTGTATAGCTACTACCAATACTTCCATTTTATCATTAGAAGGAGCGGAAAGTTCTGGGGTATTGGCTTCTTCATAAGAAAGCTCTTTTTTAGGTAAAACAAAATAATCTAATGAAACTTCAGTAATAGGAACTGGGATATATTTGCGAGCTTCAGTAGAAACAATAGAAGTCATCTCACTCTCTTTTACTTGTAAAGGTAATTCTATAGTAAAAATCAAACTAGACTGCACAGGTATAGCAAGTGCAGATGATACAGATGATACTCCAGCTTGTTTCAAAACTTCTTTTAGAGCTTCAATTATTTTATCTCGAGTTAAATTTGTGACTCGTCCAGCTTCACCTCCTTCTGCATAGGGCCCAAGTGATATTGAGCCATATGTCTCAAGCATGGCCTTACCTCCTTTCTTTTTTATCTCCACAACTTTAATCGCCGAAGAACCAATGTCTATGCCTACAGCAGTATCATTGGCACCCGCTCCTCCAACATGAAAATTTGAAAAAATATCTTTAAATGGATTACTCATTTCTATTTTGGTAAAATACCTTTATAAGTATATCATATATGAACTTGCTAAACACCATATTAGATATAGTTTTTCCTGTGAATTGCGTGTCCTGCAATAAAAATGGTGAAATTCTGTGTTTAGAGTGTATTTCTCTATTTCCTAAAGCAGAAAGAGAATGTGAAGAATGGATATACCCTCTTTATGATTACAGACACCCACCTGTAAAAAAGTTGATTTGGCAATTAAAATACAATAAAAAAAGAAGGTTAGCTGAAGTATTGGGGCAATTAATGTATGAAAATATAGTTTTAGAGTTGTCTGATTTAAGTATTTTAGAGAATTTCAGAGAACCTCTCATTGTCCCTATTCCCTTGTCTTATGAAAGATTAAAAGAAAGAGGCTATAACCAAGCATTGCTCCTATGCGAGAACATAGAAAAAATAAATAAAGATTTAAAAGTCTCAAAAAATGTATTAACAAAAATAAAAGAAACAGAACATCAAGCAAATATTAAAGATAGGTCAGAAAGGTTAAAAAATTTAATTGGAACATTTACTGTAAAAAATGAAAATTTAATTCAAAAAAGAAATATCATATTGATAGATGATGTCACTACCACAGGGGCTACTTTAAATGAAGCCAAGAAAACCTTAAAACAAGCTGGTGCTAAAAAAATAATTGCTTTCACAATAGCGCATTAGAAAATTATTATAAAAATGTTATTATAGATTCATGAGAAATTGTAAAGATTGTGAGCCAGCTCAAGAAATTCATTTTATAGCTTATATGTCAGTAGTCTTAGGTGCTATCAACCAGCCGTTTTTTGATTTCATGGAAATGATTTTCAAAAATACAGCTGAAGCTATTTCTAGAAAAGTATCCGTCCCATTCTTTAAATTAATGATATTTTTAAAACTCGGCAGATTCTCTGAAAAACCAGATGAAAAGGATACATGGCGCACAAAATGTTTCTGGGAAGAAGCAAATAGGCGGGGTATTAAAATGCGGGAATTTCATTTAGGACCAATACGAGACCTTTTCGTAGCAGAATTTAAAGGACAAACAATTACTTTTGATGGTTTACCTCGCCCAGATACTAGCGAGTCCCCCGCACTTAAATGGATGGATAATAAAGGAATAATGAAAACTAAATTTAAAAAGGAGGGTTTGCCTGTAGCTCCTGGTGGCATAGCTTTTACTTTTCATAAAGCAAAAAAAATATTTAATGAAATTCAAAAACCAATTATAACTAAACCAAACATTGGTTCTAGGAGTCGTCATACAATGATACATATCAATACTTTGGAGGATTTAAAAATTGGTTTTTATAAAGCAAAACAACTTTCTCCATATGTAGTGGTAGAAGAAGAGCTCCGAGGATTTTTATTTAGAGGTGCTCTAATAAATGGAAAATTAATTGCGGTTATGAAACGAGACCAGCCTGAAGTATATGGTGATGGTATACATACCGTAGAACAATTACTAAACAAAGAAAACGAAAGACCAGAGCGAGGTGGTCCACTTTTTCATAAAATAACTATTGACCATGAAGCTGAGGTAGAGTTAAAAAGACAAAATGTAAAGATGAGTGACATTCCAGAAAAAGGAAAAATCATAACATTTTCTCAAAAGACTAGCCGAGGTTGCGGAGGGACTACGACAGATGTCACAGATATAATACACAAAGATAATATTGAAATGTTAGAACATGTGGGAAGATTCTTAAAAGACCCATTAGTGGGTGTGGACTTCATAATTGAAGATATTTCAAAATCTTGGAAGGAAGAACAACATTCGGGAATAATTGAATGTAATAGTCTTCCTTTTATTGACCTACACCATTACCCTCTTTTCGGTAAACCTAGAAATGTTGCCGGAGCACTTTGGGACATGGTAATTCCAGAAAGTAAAATTTAATTTATCCTTTACTTTCTATTGTAACTTCGGAATCCGGATTAAAAGAATTCGGGTCCATTACAAGGTTGGAAACATATTTTTTTTGAATTACAAAATCTCCTAAGAATTTCAAAAAGTCCTCTTTGGCCTCCTTTTCTCCATGCTCAGTCAAATGATCTATTGGATGTCCCTCCGGAGTATATTCAAAATGTCCACGAATTTCTCCATCTTCAAAAACTCTCAAATGATACTGGTCATTAAAATCTGCCAATTTCCTCCAGCTCAGTATCTGTCCACTATCTTTCCAAGCCACGAAGTGATTCCCGAAACCCCACTTTGTATGCAAATACAATTTTAAATCTTCTACATTTTTACCTGGAGCAAGCCAACCGATATGATACCTCTGTCTTTCTACGTCATGGTGAATAATTTTATATTTAAGCAGAAAATTCTGCAAAGCCAAAAAATGCTTGTAGATAACTCTCCAAATCTTCATTTTTAATTTATCCATAAAACTCATAAGATAAATATAGCACAAAACAAAAAAGCGGGCAGTTTGGTATGCAGTTGGAGCCGGGTTAACAAAAGAAACTCTTAGCGAAGATTAAAGATATGACTCTTCCTATCATTTTCATAATTTAATCTTAGTAAATTTCGTTGCTGATAATCTTTTATATAGTTGGAACCAAATTGCTTGGTCGGGCTATTTTGAGAATCTATGTTAAGTATGTTAACTGCTCCAAATGCTATAAGAAATGCCATCCCAAAAAAAATACAAGAAAAAACAAAAAAAGTTATACGATTTGCCCACCTTGTCATTAGATTTACTTTTGGATCTCTTGATTCCACCATATTCCAAAATGGCTCAAATCCCTCTTTTCTGTAATTATTTAACTCAATCACACCCCTGTCTGACCGTTTGGCAGATAAATAATGAACTATTACATTTCCACATATTGCACTAAAAAAGAAAACCCACGCAAAAATTAAAAGCCATGGATACTTAGGGGTAGTTTTTAAATACCCAATAAAGCTTATTGAGGCAACAAAAGTTCCAGAAGATATTATAAAAATAATATTATTAACATGTTTGACAGCCGTATTAGAGACATCTCTATACATTCGTATATTATCTAAGCTCAATGTGTCTATTTCTTTGAATTTTTCTGGTGTCATGTTTGTGTAATATAATATTTTCTTTTTGATTATATATATTACTATTATTTTTAAACTCTGCGGTATTCATTGTACAAAATTCGAACCTTTTTTGAAAGCAATCCTGATGAAGAAATCTGAAACAATGCGGATGAAGTTTTGCGGAAACAATTTTCTGGGGAAAGGATTCCGCAAAACTTCGGCTGATTCTTTTTTTCTGATTTCTGATGTCGCAAGCGGAGGAGGAGGGGTCTGGGGAGGAATCCTCCGCTTGCTCCTCTTTTTGTTTTGGCAAAATTCGGGCGGGCAAAATAAAACTACTTAAAAATTCATTTACAAAATTGTATCTTCAACAATCTGCCCGTCGCGTACAAAAATCAACCTCTGTGCCATTCTTGCAAATTCCTCTTCATGCGTAACCATAATAATTGTTTGCCCTTCTTGATGTAGTCGAAG
>JAUPWJ010000078.1 GCA_030916575.1 Patescibacteria group bacterium
AAACAATAATATTATGAAAACAAAGATAATAAAGATAGCGTTTTTAGCATTTTTAGTTTTATTTGCTACTGGTGTGCAAGCAAATAACTGTTACTTCAACCGTGACCTAGGCATAGGTTCTAGAGGTGAGGATGTGCGATGTTTGCAACAATATTTAAGAAGTTATAGTTATGGCTACGGTAGTGCAGACGGTGTATACGGACCGATGACCATGCAAGCAGTTATAAACTGGCAAGCAAGCAATGGTGTCTTCCCTACTTCAGGATATTTTGATTCTAATTCAAGAAGTAAGTATTCTAGAATGTTCTCTCTTTCAAATACAAATACTTTCGGTAGTGTACTAGGTGCAAGTACAACTGTGAGCTCATACAGTACAACAACATATTCTTCACAAGAAAATATGGCTCGTGAAAAAATAGAAGAAGCATTAGATATGATTGAGGATGCGGAAGACGAGATAGAAGACTCAAACAAAAGTGTTTTTGAAGCTAAGAAGAATTTAGCTGACGCGTATGAAGATTTATTTGATGCAGTACGAGCATTCATCATTGACCGCGACTACTCTGAAGCTTTTGATTTAGCTGATGATGCATATGAGAATGCTGATGATGCGAAAGACGATGCAGATGGCAACAGTGGAGGTGACAGAGGATCTGCAGAAGATGCAATCGATGATGCGAAAGATGCAATAAATGACGCTGAGGATGAAATTGATGAGCGAGAAGATGACGGATTTTTTGTAGGCCACGCTCGTGATCTTCTAGAAGAAGCAGAAGACTTGCTTGATGATGCAGAAGAAGAATTTGACGACGCAGATTATAACGATGCTGAAGATTCAGCGGAAGACGCTGAGGACTTAGCAGAAGAAGCATTGGATCTTTTAAATTAAACTAAACAAAAAAACGCCACAAAAGTGGCGTTTTTTTGTTTGAGACTAGATGCTATACTTAGAGCATGAGCGATAATAATAAAATTCAAAAATCTGAAAGTGAACAAAAGGCAGATGCAAATTATGCTATAAAGTCCGATGTCATCTCAGTAAGCGCCCACCAAATACGAACTTCCCTCTCAGCCATAAAATGGATTATGGAAATGTTCCTAGCTGGCGACTTGGGTAAATTAACTACTGAACAAGATAATTTACTAAAGAAAGCTGCTGAGAGTAATGACAGAGCCATAGCTGTGGTCAGTGAATTACTCTTAGTTAATAAAACAGAAAATATAGTAGAAAAAGAATATGAGCTTTCTTCCTTAAACCTCGTAGAATCAATTGAAAGCTCCATCTTTAACTTCTCTGGAGAAGCATATGCTAGAGGTATAGAAGTAATATTCTTAAAACCAGAAAAAGATTTTCCAAATGTTTTGGCTGATAAGGATAAGCTTCTAATTGTTTTACACAATCTACTAGACAATGCCATAAAATACAGCAACTTACACGGTAAAATCTTTATTGTTCTAAAGCAAAAAGATAACATGGTACAATTTTCAATCAAAGACACCGGCATCGTGATATCTGAAAATGGTAAGGCTAAAATTTTTGAAAAATTCTATAGAGATGAAGAAGCTATGAAAAAAGAAATGGTAGGGTCAGGAATTGGACTTTACACTATTAAAAAGATAGTGGAGCGCCACGGTGGAGAAATATGGTTTGAAAGTGCAAATGACACTGGAACTACCTTCTTTTTTACTATCCCCATATCCAAGTAGACATATTTGCAGTCTAAAACAGTTGTAGTATAATATCCCTATGGCAAAAACAATACTTATAATAGAAGACGATGATTTTCTATTAGGTTTAGAAGCAACTAAATTACAAAAAAAAGGTTATGAAGTTATAACTGCATCAAATGGTACAGATGCTATTAAGAAAGTTGATAGTAATGTAAAGATTGATTTAATCTTACTTGACCTTATGCTTCCTGATGTAGACGGTTTTATGGTATTAGAAAAAATTAGAGACAATAAAGCTCTAGTCACTATTCCTGTCATCGTATTCTCAAACTTATCCGAAGATAAAGACATACAGAGAGTCAAGAAGCTTGGAGTCAGTGAATTTATGATAAAGTCCAACTTCACCCTAGATGAACTTGCAGAGAAAGTGAAAAGCCTTATTGGCGAGTAAAATAGAGAAATGCTTCTCTCTCTAAAACTTGAAACAAAATTTAGGCTAGACATAGCTCAAAAAAAAGCCCTACACCGTTTGGGGCTTTTTTCTATTGCTGATTTACTTTTCTACTACCCTGTTCGTTATAGCGACATAAGCACCGTTATGAAAATATCTGAATTAATTGTAGGTGAGACTGCTACAATTTATGGAAAAGTTTCAAAACTAAAAACTAAAAAAGCCTTTCGCTCGGGTATACCTATGGGTGAAGGCGAAATAGAAGATTTGTCTGGGAAAATAAAAATCACATGGTTTCACCAAGCCTACTTAGCCAAAATGATAAAGAATGGTGAGAATATAAAACTCACAGGAAAAGTTACCGAAGGAAAAAATGGAATTTACTTAGCCAACCCTGAATTTGAAAAGATGCCAGACCTTCCTATTGATTCTCATGATTCTCTTTTTGGGAAAAATGATGGAGGTGTAGGTTTGACTTACCCCATTTATCACGAAGCTCAAGGTATAACTTCAAAATGGTTTTATCATGCCATCTTAAAAATTTTCAAAGAACATACCTTAGATGACGTTGTGGAATATATCCCGGAAGATATTTTAAAGAAATATAGTCTCCCTTCTCTTAAAACTGCTTTAGTGTGGATTCATACACCAAAAAATTTAAAAGATGCCGAGAGTGCACGAAAGCGTTTCGCCTTTGAAGAAGTTTTTTGTATCCAATTAGAGCGACAGCACGATAAATATGAATATAGGAAAAATAAATCTTTCCAAATTATAAAAGATGAAAAATTAACAAAAGACTTTATAAATCGTTTCCCTTTCACTCCGACCAATTCTCAAACAAAATCTATAAATACAATATTGGAAGACATGGGTAAAAACTTCCCAATGTC
>JAUPWJ010000010.1 GCA_030916575.1 Patescibacteria group bacterium
ACTTCAATCACAGCTTCATTTGGAAATTCTTCTTCCTCTTTTTCTTTATCTAGAATATCTTGAATTTGTTTCTCTATCGCCTCTCTTTGTTCTTGAATATATTTCAATTCTTTCCCTGCAAGTTCGTGAAGTGATTCATCTGAATCAAGCATTTCACGCACTTCTTTTTCTTCCCTTTCTATGCGTTCTAATTCACCCGCAAGATAGCTAGTGTTGTGATCCTTCTTAAGTTCTTCTAGATTAAATACCATAAAAATTAAAGACCGCTCTTTCAGAATTTTTACTCTGTGGGACCCGTTCGGTAATCCGAGTGGGAGGAAGAGAAAAATTATGGAAGAGCGGTCTTCTTAGTTATTTCTTAGCTTTGACTGTCGCAGCCTTACGCTTGTTGAATCGATCTACGCGTCCAGCAGTATCCATAACTTTTTCATTTCCTGTATAGAAAGGATGGCATTGACTACAGATTTCCATTTTGATTTCAGGCATTGTTGAGCCAATCATAAAAACAGCCCCGCAAGCACAAGTAGCTTTTGTATTTAAGTCGTATGTCGGATGTGTACCTTTTTTCATGTTTTTTATATTAGCACTTTATTGATTATAAAGCAAATCTATATCTGCCTGGATCTTTGTCTTTAATCTAATGACACTTTGACTGTAAGTACAAGAACCCCCTCCAGAACCGTAATATTTACACGCAGCGATGCTTTGAGCGCTTACGCTAGTACCTACCCCTCCTAAGTCTGTTAAATACATGCTGGAAGCCATAAATGCATCTTTGGGAGACCATGGATTAGGGTAATGTCCTAAAGCATTCTGTAAACGACTGATGAATATTTTCCAAGTTGAAGGTATAAATTGAGCCGGCCCCATAGCACCACCCCACCCAGCTACTCCAGCAATAGGGCAAGACACAGCAGTAGCAAAAGCATTAAAACCTAAAGCAGAAGTAATTTCCATAAATGGTCCAACATCTCTTGAAGGCTTCATAAGATTTGTAAATGGTGTGCCTGTATTTTTACCTTTACCTGTACCCGTAATTGGATCTACTAAATAACATTGACCAACGTTTGCTCCTAAATTGCTCTCTTGGGTAATAACTGCAAGTAAAAATGCTGGGTCAATACCAGTTGAAGCTTTGGCGTTATTTGCATATTCCAGTGCAGTTCCGAAATCAATTTTTGTTGAAGTACCAGCTAGGCTAAATAACGCACTTCTGATTCTATCCGCAGTAGCTTTCTTTGCAGCTGCAAGTTTTTTATATTCTTCTTCTTTATTCTTTGAGATAGACAATAGTTGTTTTTTATTTGTTTCAGATACTGTAGTTTTCTTTTGAGCACTCTCTAACTCTGCCTTAGCATCTGTTTCTGCATTTTGTTTTGATTCTAAATCTTTTTTCTGTACTTCTGTTTCACTTTTTATTCCACGAAGTTCATCCACAGAACTTTTAACTGCTTGTTTGATAGCAGCGTAAGACTCCATGTCACTATAGAAATCTGAAAGATTGTTGTCAGAAAGAATTAAATGCACATAATTAGCGTTATCAAAATCATTTGTATTGCGAAGTAGCTGAGCAATAGAAGCATATTGTTTATCTATTTTTTCTGAAAGGTTATTTATAGTTGAAACTTTTTCTTTAATAGCAACTTTTAACTGAGCTATAGCGAGCGCTCGAGCTTTTACTTTCGTTTTTAATGCATTTATTTGACTTGTTAAATACTGCACATCCCCTGCAAGTGTACCTGTATTCTTCTGCTGTTCTTTTTGTTGATTTAATAAAACCTGAAGCTCGGCTTCTATCTTCGCAAGTTCTTGTTTACAATAATTTTTGTCAGTTTCACTAGAAGTTGGGGTAATTAACAAACAATTAATAGCCCCATAGCTATCTTTGGTAGGTACTAGTAAAAAGACGGATATGACAATATAAAATATAATGAAAACACTTCTGTTCATGAATATATTATAACAAAAAAACAAACAAAAAAACACCCATTTAAGGGTGTTTTTTTAATAAATTATTTTTATTCTTTAGTTTCAGTTGGTTGAGCTTCACCTTCCTCTTCTTTCTTACCTTTCTTTTCTACTTCAATTGCAGATAAGTCAACAGGTACTTCTTCTACAACTTCTTCTTTTTGTTCAATGATAGATGCAACAACATCTGTAGCATTTGCTGTAGTAACCACACCAGCAGGAAGTTTTATTTGAGCTACAGTAACTTGACTTGATGTATCTACAAGACTAGATATGTCCACTTCTAAATTATGTGGAAGATCTTTCGGTAATGCTTCAATTTCAATTTCATGCATAACTTTTACCAAGTTTCCAGTACCAGATTTTACTGCAGGAGATACTCCGACGAATTCTAAAGGAACACTAACAGTAATTTTCTTGTTCATGTCAATCGCTAAGAAGTCTACATGTATAGGTTCATCGTTTACAGGGTGAGTTTGAACTTCGTGAATCAATACATCTACTTTCTTTCCATCTACAACGATTTCCACAGCAGATGATTCTCCGGCCTTGTGCCAAACTTTTTTAAATTCAACTTTAGAAAGTGTTATAGGGGTAGTCGGATTACCCATACCGTAAAAAACAGCTGGGATTTCTCCCCCTTTTCTTAATATTTCCAAATTTACCTTTTCATCTCTCTTTTTAGCTGTAATTGTAAACATAAAGACCATTATATACAAAAATCTTTAAAAAGCAAATGTTCTTAGGTCAAAAAAGCGTGAATTTAGATTTGATGGCTATGGCTATGTTCTTTTACTATATGCGATGCGATGTAAGCCTTTGTACCTATGCCTTCATTTGAAGCTACTTTTTTACCAGGATTTAAAATATTTTTGGAATCAAAAATGTTCTTAATTTGTTTAAAAATATCAATAATATGCTCATTATACATTTTAGGTAAATACGGAGTCCTTATTAAACCATCATTATGCTCAGCAGTTATTGAACCATGATATTTAGAAACTAAATCATAAACACTTTCGGACAAATCCATAATTATTTTTGCTGTATCATCTCTACTAAAGTCCATAAGTGGAATAATGTGGAAATTACCATCACCTGCATGCCCTGCAATAGTATAAGTCATATCCTTATCATACTTTTTCAAAAGTTGATTTAAAGAAGGTATAAATTTCGGTAAAAATTCTGGACGAACAATAATGTCATCTATAAATGGTGCAGTGTGCTTGCCTTTCACATGCTTACGTAAAAGAGCAAAACTTTGTCTTCTAATATCCCAATACTTTCCAGCTTCGGCTTCAGACTTTGTAATATGATTTACTAATTTAAAATGTTTTATTTTTTCTACCAAATCCTTACACTTCTTCTCCACTTCAGCATCATTTTGACCTGAAAATTCAACCAATAAAATTAAATTTGGGAAACCTCCTCTTATCATCATCCAGAGTTCTGGTAAAAATGACCACATAAATTTTACCATTCCTATAAAGCCTTTATTTTTCAAAAAATCTGGAAAAAATCGAACAGCAAGCTTCATAGTCTTATCGTCATAAGCTTCCAGTGTTTCAGGATTTGTCTCTAAAATATCATCTACTACTCTACCCAAGGGCTCTAAATCATTCATAAATACCGCTACGAGTTTTGAATATTTTGGATTGGGAACAAGTTTTATAGTCATTTCAGTCACAATGCCCAGTGTACCTTGAGAGCCCACAAGTAATTTATTTAAATTAAATACTCCATTATTAAATACATTCCAAATATAATACCCAGCAGAATTTTTATGAACTTTTGGTTTCGCTTCTTTTATTTCACTCTCATTATTTTTTATTAAAGAGGAAATATTCTTATAAATTTCTCCTTCGAAATTATTTTGTGAAATCTTTTGATTAAGTTCTGCCTGTGAAAGTATTTTTACTGTATATTCATTACCATCGGCAAAAATAACTTTCGCTTCTAATATATAATCTTCTGTTTTACCATATTTAAGAGTTTTTTCCCCAGCAGAATTATTTCCAAACATACCACCCATAGCATTTAAAGTCTTAGACGCAGTATAACAAGGCAAAATCATTCCCTTCTCTAAAGTAATTTTTTCAAAATCTCTATAAAACATTCCTGGCTGTACGGTAATAGAATCAATTCCGTTCCATCCTATTAATTTATTCATATGGCGAGTAAAGTCCATAATTATAGACTCACCAATAGAACCTCCAGACATACATGTCCCTGCTGCTCGTGCTGTGATGGCAAGATTAGGGTATTTTTCTTTGTTTTCATTTACCCATTTCACTAAATTTTGAACATCTAGAGAGTCTTTCGGAAAAACCACAACTTGTGGGCGAATTTCAAAAACACTAGCGTCTCGTGAATATTTCACGAGAGTTTCTTCATCATTCTCCACTTCTCCTTTAAATATTTTTTGTATGTCTTCTTTCATTTCGTCTTTCATTGTTTTTGATTTAAATATTTTAAAATCACAGCTACGCTTCGGTCTTCAGCCATAGCTCCCGATAAAGCTAAATCTTTTAATTTTTCAACGGAGACTTTTACAACTTCAATTTTTTCATGTTCTTCTAACTTTTGCCCTACTTCTTCATATTTACTTATTACAAAATAATATAAATCCCAATCCAAACTACCACCACATTTAGAAATACAAAAAAGTTTATATTCTGTAGGTTTTATGCCGACTTCTTCAATACCTTCGCGAATCATTGATTGTTCTGCCTTTATTAAAATTTCTTCTTCACTTTTCTGATTAGTTAAAAAATCATTATATTCTATAAGTGAATCAAAAACTTTTCCGCCTGCAATACGATAATCAAGACCTATGTTATGCCTCTCTTCTTTGGTAATTAAATACTCGCCATCTGGAGCTTCAACGATAAGTCTTACTCCTGGTGCACGTCTACCTTTTTCTAAAACAATTTCTTTACCATTTGAAATAATAGTCTCATGCACCACTTCAATCATTTTGCCTTGAAAAACTACTTTTTCATTTTGATTTTGCATATTTTAAAGTTGTCCCATACTAGCTTGAGAGTTTATTTTTGCCATTTGAAGAAGTAAGGCCTGTGCTCCAGCTATGTCATCTTGTTTTTCTGACCAATGTTTTAAGACAGGATTTTGCAATGCACGTGAGAATGAAAAAGTTAAATTCCAAAGCAAAGAACCCATATTATGCATTAGATTTAAGTGTAATGTCGCTTGTTCATCAGGTTGACCACCGGATAAAAATACAATACCTCCAATATCATTTGGGACATGTCTTTGCAAAGCCTTCAAAGTCATATCTGCAACTTTATGTGGGTCTATTGGAACTTCATTGTCTTTGCCGGAAATTACCATACTGGTTTTTAAAATTATTCCTGGAATAAAAACTCCTTGTTTAGATAATTCACTAAATAATATATCTAAGTTGTGACTTGTGACTTCAAAACATCTTTCAATGGAATGATTTCCATCTAATAAAACTTCTGGTTCAATTATTGGGACGATATCTTCCGCCTGACAAGCCAATGCGTATTTTGCCATCCTGTCAGCATTCTCACGTAAACATGCATCTGTGGGTAATGTATCAGAAATATTCACAACAGAGCGCCATTTTGTGAAAGTAGCACCCATTGTTTTATACTCCTTCAACCGCTCCGGTAAACCTTCTAATCCTTGAGTAATTTTTTCATCCAAGGAAGAAGGAAAGTCTTCCAAACCTCCATCAACTTTTATACCAATATCAATACCTTTGGATTGCAATATAGAAGTAAAACTTTTCCCATCTTTAGTTGATTGTCTAATAGTTTCATCAAATAAAATAATACCTGAGATATACATTTCAATACTAGGTGTAGTTATAAGAAGTTCTCTATATTCCCTTCTTTTCTCTTCAGTTGTTGGAATACTTAACTTCTCAAAACGCTTATTACAAGTATTGTTGCTCTCATCGGCTGCGAGAATACCTTTAGGTGGATTTGTTAATCTAGCTACTGTCTTTTTTAATATATCTTGGTTCATATTATTATTTTAACATCTCTTTTAATAATTTGATAACTATCTGGGGATTCGCAGAACCATTTGATTCTTTGATTATTTTACCTACAAGAGACATGATGGCATTTTCTTTTCCACCCTTATAAATTGCTACAACTTCAGGACTTTCACTGATTATTTTTTCCACAATGGTTTTTAATGCACCTTCGTCATTACTTTGTATTAAATTATTCTCTTCTGCAATCTTTTTTGGTGATTCATCATTAATTACAATTCTACCTAAAATATCTTTCGTTGCGCGAGAAGAAATATAACCTTCTTTTGCCATTTTAATTAATTCAGCAAAATTTTCTGGGCTAGTAAGTTTTACATCTGGATTAGTCTTTTTTAGACCCATGTAATCTGAGGTTATATAATTTGAAGCAAGTTTTATGGCCTCAACATCATTTAAAATTCCTGCAACTTTTTCAAACCACTCTGCAAGAGCTGGGTCATTGATGTAAACTTCAGTGTCTTCTTCTTTAATTCCAAAATCATTTTTATATCGAGCACGCTTAGCTACGGGCAGTTCTCCTAATTCACTTTTCATTTTTTCTAAATCAAAGGCTTCGTGTAAATACATTTTTGGTAAATCTGGATCAGGGAAATATCTATAGTCTGCAGCACCTTCTTTTTTTCTTTGAGAAATTGTTTTTTGTTTAGCTTCGTCAAAACCGCGAGTTTCTTTTACTATTTCTGATTCCCTACCAGCCTCAATGAGCTCTATCATTCTCTCATATTCATACTTTATAGCTTTCTCAACTACTTTAAAAGAATTTAAATTCTTTACTTCCACATATCGCGGACTTAGTACTCCTTTCTCTGTAGATACAGAAACATTGGCCTCGACTCGCATTTCTCCTTTTTCCATATTTGCATCTGATGCTCCCAAATACCATAAAAGTAATTGATATTCTTTTGCAAAATTTGAAGCAACTTTCGCAGCTTCTTCGGGATCTTCAAATGTATGAGGCTCAGTGACGAGCTCCATCAGAGGTACACCCGCACGATTGAAATCTATTAAAGAATACCCACCGTCTTTATCGAAATGTTTATTATTTCCAGTATCTTCTTCTAAGTGAATACGAGTGATATCCATATTTGCCAAGTTTCCACCAGAAACTATCGGATATTTAAATTGAGAAATTTGATAACCTTTCGGTATGTCAGGGTAAAAATAATTTTTTCTATCAAATTCAGAAAAATCTGCAATTGTAGAGCCTAAAGCAAGACCAACCTTTATAACACCCTCTATTGCCTTTTTATTTGGCACAGGAAGTGCTCCAGGATGAGCCATACAAACAGGACAAATATTTGTATTTGGCTTCTCTTCATCTGGGTTATTGAGACAAGCACAAAACATCTTAGTTTTTGTCTTAAGCTCCGCATGTATTTCTAAACCAACTGTATAGTAATATTTATTCATATTGTGTATGGATTATAGCTTAAAGTTAGCAATAAAAAAAGCCGGCGAATTTCACCGGCTCTAAGAGATTGCTTTTCTGTGTTTTTTAAGACACAAGGCGGCTTTTTGCCCTTATCAGGCTTTTCTCAACCATTCGGTTAAGTGCCTGGAACGTTCCATAAGCAAAAAATCCGACGCAGGACAATACGAGTGCGAACTCAAGAACAGATGATGGATTGTTTTTTCCAATAAACAACCAAATCAGTGCTCCCAAGAGAGCAGAGGCGAACAAACTGAAGTTCATAGTTAGTTAGTTTAAAAAGCTAAAAAGAAGATTTTATCTAAATCTTTTATACCAATTATTTTAATTTTAGTCAAATCTTATTTCTGTTTTATTTCCTTTACGATTCTACCGTCTTCTAGGTAAACTATACGGTCACAATATTTTGCATACTCATCTTCATGAGTTACCATCACTATGGTCTGCCCTTTGCTATTTAATTCTTTAAAAAGTTCGATAATGGAATTCCCAGATACAGTATCTAGGTTTGCTGTCGGTTCGTCAGCAAATAAAATTTTAGGTTCATGTGCCATAGCACGCGCAATAGATACTCTTTGCTGTTCTCCTCCTGAGAGCTGGCTTGGTTTATTGTCTGATCTATGTGAAAGCCCAACTTTTTCTAAAATATTTTCTGCAATTTTTTGAGCTTCAGGAATTCCATTACCTTGCATTAAAATCGGTATCATTACATTCTCGGATGCTGTAAGCTCTGGAATAAGTGCATAGTCTTGAAAGACATAGCCGAGCTCAGTTAGACGCATTTGTGTGCGTTCTTCAGTAGTTAAGCTCTCAGTATTTACTCCATTTAAAATTATTTCACCAGAACTTGGATGATCAAGAAGTCCTATCTGATACATAAGGGTCGACTTTCCTGCTCCAGACTTTCCCATGATACCAAGGAATTCTCCCTCGCGAACCTCCAAATCAATACCCTTAAGAACTTGTGTCTCTAAATGTTTAGTCGTATATTTTTTTGTTAAATTTTTTACTTTTATCATATTATTATCTTTTTCTATCTACCTAAAATACTATCCAATGTATTTTTCTTTACAATCATTCTAGCAGGAATATATCCGGCAAAAAGTGTAACTAGAAGAAGTAAAAAGAATTTAAACATTGTACCGGTGACTGGGGCAACTAAAATACCATCTGAAAATGGAAAATCTAATGGATGTGCCAAGAATAATGGTACAAGTGCTCCATATGTGATAGCAAGCCCTAAAAGTCCGCCCAAAACTGCATAGAAAATTGATTGAAATACATAAGAAACTTCAATGGCTTTTTCAGATATACCAATACCTTTCATAATACCGATATATTTTCTACGAGTGACAGCATTGATAAATATCACGATAAATATCGTAATAGAAGCTACAACAATACCAATAAGACCAATAACATTACCCAAAAGTCCGAAAGCTAAACGAATTTGATTTAAAAATTCTGGTATAGCTTCTACTGCCGTTTGAATCTTACCGTCATTTCCAAAACCAGCCTTAACTAAATTATTCTTTAAGTCGTCTCCTGTTATAACTGCATTTGGATTTATTTTCACCGCTATTTCATTTGCATTCACTATCGGCCTATCTACAAGTCTCCAGAAATCTTCTTCTGTTAAGAATGCTCGCATAGAAACTTCACCAACTTTTGAGTCCACTATACCTTTTACAATGAAAGTCTTAGTGTTCTCTCCAACAGTTATTTTCACCTCATCTCCAGGGAAAACACCATCGAGTGATGCGAAAGCATCTCCAAAGTCAGATGAATATCTAAACAATAAATTTGCTCCGATTAACACATAACCACTCTCTCCTTCTTTTAAAAATTCTCCTTCAACTACATATTTAGAAAGATTAGAAAGACTATTTTCATCAGCAAGATTTATACCAGTGACTTGAGTTCCTGCTGTATCTCGGAGCGTATTAAAGTCTCGGCGTGTTTTATAATTTGCTTCAACTTGTCCATTTTCAATATATCTCACACTTATTTCAGATATATCAGACATATTGTGTAAAGTATTATTTAACTCATAGGTGTGTTTTATATCTTTCTCTCCAGCCACAGTTTTAACTATCAAATCTCCTGTGTATTGCTCACGGTTAGCGATATTTCCTCCTTCAATAAGACCGATAAGAACACCCGAGATAACCACCAAGTTTAAAAAAGTCAGCATCATAATAAAAACAATCAAAAGAGTTGTAGACTTATTTGATCCCTTTATTTGTCTTTTAGCTAAAAACCAACCGACTTTTAATATATTTCCAAGTCTGTTTGTTTTAATATCTCCATTAAGACTTTTATTACTATTTTTCTTAGAGTTATTCACGGGTATTTTTAATTACTTTTTTGTAGGTGGCGTTATTTTTTCTCCTTCAACAAGTCCACTCAATATCTCAACTTGACTATCACTTCCTTGTAGTCCAAGTTCCACAACTCTATCTGTGGTTCTTGCGTCATCTCCTAAAATTTTTACAATATTTTGTTCACCTACTTTTTCTACATAATAATTTGGAATAGTTAATACATCATTTTTAGAATTTAAAACAATATGCCCACTTGCACTCATACCAGTTCGAATTCTCGCATCAGCATTTAATTCCACAAAAGCTTCATATACAGGGACACCCTCTATTGTAGTCTCTCTGGAATTTACATTTTTCAATATTCCTACAAATTCTTCATTCGGAAGTGCATCTAAGGTAATTTTTACTTCACTACCTACAACTAATTTTGACACATCAAGTTCTGAAACTTGCAAAACAACTTCCAAATGTTCTTCTCCTAATATAGATATGACACGCTCGCCGACAGAAGCATTTTCTCCGACTTCTTTTTCAATATTTGTTACAAGCCCTGAAAAAGGAGCGTAAATAGTATTTTTCTTTATCTCAGCATTTATTTTTTGTATTTCGGCCAAAGCTATAGAATCCCCACTACCTTCTTCAGCTAAAAGCTTATCGTAAGCTACTTGGGCATTTTTGATTTTTATATCTCTATCATTTTTCGCTTCTATATATGCATTGTAATTTGCCAAATAAGAAGACCCTGACTTGTTTGGAATTTCTAAATACCAAATAGTATCTTTGTAGTCTTCCAAAACGTCAGCAAATGAAATATATAAACCCTTAGAACCAAGCATTGTTGGTCCTTGTTCATTTATAATCTTTTCTGTCTTTTCTAGGGTATAAGTTCGTAATGTATATTCATCTATGGTTACATTTTTTTTATCAATATTTATTTTATAAGTTCCTTCTTTTCCATCATAAATACCAGAAATCATAGGTACTGTTACAGTATAATCATTATCATGTGGAATTAATTCCAAATCTTCAGTAAGTAAATTTCTATAAGCATTTGCTACTTTTGCATCTTCTTGTGATTTTACTTTTTCTAATTCATCTTTTGCATCTTCTAAATCAAGTCCTGAAGTTTTCAAATTGGCTTGTTTGATTTTTAAATCTGCCAATAATTCACCAATTTCAAGCTGGGCCAAAATTTGTCCTGCTTTTACATTTTGATTATTTTTTACATAAATCTTATTCAGTCTTCCAGAAGAAGCAAAACCAAGGTCTGCCTTAGAACTCGTCTCTACTTTTCCAGAAAGTTCCACAGATTGTTCTATATTTCCTCTTGTTACTGTGTAATTCTCTACTACCTTATTTTCATGTTTAAATAATACAAAAGCTAAAATAGCTAGTATTATCAGGCCAAATATAGACATTTTCTTGTGATTTTTAATATAATTCGTTATTTTATTCATAGAAAAGAATTATAACACAAAAAGTGTCTCTCTCAAAGATTAATTTGAATTTACAAATGCCCTTGTTAGAGGTCCAAAGAATCCTACTGCTGGAGTGATATTATGTGCTAATTGAAATTTGATAAGTGCTTTTTTAGTTAATGCTCCAAACTTTTCTGTTTCATTTCCCAATGAACCTGCACCAATTGTTGCTACAGGAAAACCGTGAGTATTTAAATATTTTTGCAATTCTTTGATATCAAAATTTATCATGCCTAGGCTTAAATTTTTTAAGAATTGAAATTTAGGAATATCATTTACACAGGGTAGTCCTGTGGATGGTGAGAATTTATAAGAAGTGATGCAATCTTTTGGTGCTGGAGTATTCGTTACTCCTGGAGTAGTTAGCGTTACATTATTATTTAAAATTGAATTACGAAGAGTTTGAGTTGAACCAGAAGTACTACGTGAAATTTCTACCTCTTCTGCAACTAAAGAAAAGTTTGCAGTTACTGTAATATCTCCGGAAACACTTAAATCCGTACGAGGGTTTTGTATAGATAAATCAGACCAATTAGTAAATTCATACCCAGAATCTGGTACTGGAGTTATGGCTGTTCCATTTCCTCCTTCACTTATTATCTGTGATGTATCTCCTGTAATTGAACCATTCGCTCCTGCAGAATAAGTTAATGTATACACATTTGGACAAGGAATTGTAACTGTGCCATTTACAGTACCACCATTAGTGGCACCAGCATCAAAACATGCGTCTCCAGTAATAGTTCCGTAGTTTATACTAGTATCATAAAAATTAGCATTACCTGTAAGGGTGCCACCAAAATAAACAGAGTTATTAAAAATAGCATCTCCAATTAAACTAACTACTTCAAAACCAGCACCAATAGCACTTGTTGCAGTCAATCCAGTGAGGCTTGCATCTATTCTGAAGGGCGTAACAAAAGAATCCGCATTTATATTTGGAGCTACGTTACCTAAAGTTTTTACTCCATTAGTAGCATCAGGCAAGCTTGCTGATTGTATTGTATGAGCTTCATCATCCCACCAATTACCCGTGAGGGTGGTCCAATCATTATTTACGCCTGAGTTATACCAAAATATATCAGATTCAACAAAGCTACCACCATTTAAAGTTTGAAAAGTTGTAGTGCCGTCATATTGCGCTTGAATAATATTTACCTCTGCGCCATCTGCTACCACAATCCATGGACCTGTACTTATAAAATCACGAGTAGTCGTAGTATTACTAGTATATTTACGAGTTTTTGTGCCCCCTACTGTTCCGTTGCTTTCTGTTAAATCGCCTACAAAAGTAGCGCTACCAGAAACCGTACCGTTATTAAAACTTGAATCATTAAAAATAGCATCACCTGTAACAGTGCCTTGAATATAGCTTGTATCATTGAAAATAGCATCACCTGTGATAATTCCTGCGCCATAAGCAGAGCCATTGAAAGTAACATCACCTGCAATATTAGATTCCACATAATTTCCAACAGAACTAGAAAAAGTTATTCCTGTAAGAGTAGCATCAAGAGTATAGGGTATCACCCAGGTATCTATATCAACATTGGGTCCAACACTACCTAAGGTGACTATAGCGTTGAAATCAGGCAAGCTCGCTGATTGTATTGTATGAGCTTCATCATCCCACCAATTCCCTGTAAGTGTGTCCCAATCACTATCTACACCAGAGTTATACCAATAAAGAGTAGACGGGCATAAACCATAATCAGTTATCGTCCAGTTAAAATTGTCTATAATACTTTGTCTTTCTGTGGCTGATGCACAATAGTAACTAGAACCTGCATCAAAAGCCACATTGGATTGTAAAACTTGGACTGACCACCCAGCAAGAAGTGCATCATAATTAGCAACAGACAAAGCCGAACCACCAGCAAACATTGAAGACATATCAGTCACACTTGATACATTCCAAGAACTTATGTCTTGATTGAAGGGAGTAGCAAAAAACATAGTATTCATATTGGTTACGTTTGATACATCCCAAGAACTTATGTCTTGATTGAAAGCTACGGCGGTGTTAAACATACCACTCATGTTGGTTACGTTTGATACGTCCCAAGAACTTATATCTGGATTAAAGTAGATAAAAAGGGATCTAAACATATTACTCATGTCTGTTACACCAGAAAGATTAGGAGAATCAATAGCATTTATTCTTAAATTTGTTGCTCCTAAAAATGCATTCGCCATCGAAGTCCAAGCAATATTACCCCATTGTTCTACTGAAATTATTTTTCTTCTATCACCTCCATTGTTAAAGTATATACGAGGAAAATCTCCTGTAATAGACACCGTGTAAGTGCCCGTAGAAGCGTAAGTATGGGTTGTGCTTCCTGTAACTCCAGTACTAGTAGTTCCATCTCCCCAATCTACATTGTAGTTATAACCAGCTCCCGTAGTCGGAATTGTTATTTGAGTACTTGTTGATGTGCCAGCATTGTTTGTTCTCCAGGTAGTGATAAATTCTCCAGCAGCAGAAACATTTTGGCTTGCTAGAAAAAATACAAACGCGAAAACTCCTCCAAAAATTAGATACTTTAAAAAAAACTTGGGATTTTGCATTAAAACTATTATACCAAACTAGTTGCCACTATTCACTATGCCTCTAGTTATAGGTCCAAAGAAACCTACTGGTGGAGTAATGTTTTTAGATTGCTGAAATTTTATAAGTGCGGCTTTAGTTAATGCTCCAAACTTAGTAGTTTCATTACCCAAACTTCCTGCTCCAACAAGTGCTACAGGAAAACCGTGAGTATTTAAATATTTTTGGAGCTCTTTGACATCAGGATGAATCGTATTAGAAGATAAATTATTTAAGAAGGTAAATTTAAGTGGTGAAGTATTTGGATTATATACTCCAACACAAGATTGTCCTGTAGATGGTGAGAATTTATAGGAAGGTAAGCAATCTTTTGGAGTGTCTGTATTTGGTAATACTAAAGGAGTGTTTAATAAACGATTTCGTAATGCTAGTGATGAACCAGAAGAAGAACGCTGTACTACTACTTCTGGTTCAGCTTCTTCTACTCTATCAAAATAAACCACGAAAACATCATAAACATCATTTGTATCATCTTCTACTAATCCAGCGTTTATTTCCGTGTAAAAATCAAAAGTGATATACTGATTATCTTCTGATATTGTTGGGCGAGATTGAGCTTCGTTGCTAGCAGAAATTTGATTACCATCATCATCCACCGAAATACGGACTACTGTCTGATTATCCCGGTCATATAAAAATACATCAAAAAGTGCATTAGTGTCATTATTTACTAAATTAGTGGCATTAGAGACGAAGGCTATATATTGGCCATCGGGAGATATTGTAGAATAATACGAATCACCATCTGCTTCAACTCCTAAATCATCTACTGATATACGAGTTGTGGTGCCGAGAGCTATATCACGTAGAAAAATATCTCTTACTCCATTTGTATCATCTGCTACTAAATTTGTAGAGTCAGACTCAAAGACTACATAATTCCCATCAGCTGAAATCATTGGATTGTTAGATGGACCATCTCCTTCAACCTCATCACTATCTACTGAGATGCGAGTGGTAGTGCCTAAAGTAACATTACGTAAAAATATATCTTGTACTCCATTTGTATCACCTGCAACTAAGTTTGTGGCAGTTCCCGCAAAAACAATTAGATTATTATCTGAAGACATTGATTGGATATCTCCGTCAGAACTCCCATCTCCTTCAACTTCATCACTATCTACCGAGATGCGAGTGGTGGTACCGAGAGCTATGTCGCGAAGAAAAATATCAGCTTGACCATTTGTATCACCAGCCACTAAATTCGTCGCATCAGAAACAAAAGTAATAAAATTACCATCAGAAGAAATATAAGCACTGTATGCATCACCATCTGACTCAACTTCATTAGAATCAACTGAAATGCGAGTAGTGGTACCGAGAGCTATGTCGCGAAGAAAGACATCCTGTACTCCATTTATGTCATCTGCCACAAGATTTGTTGCATACGAAGCGAAGACAACGTAATTACCATCAGCAGAAATCCTAGGATAGTCTGATGCCCCATCTCCTTCAATTTCAGCGCTACTTACAGATATTCGCTCTAATGTATTTAAAGTTCTATCATAAACAAAAATGTCATTTGCAACATTAGTATCACCCGCGACTAAGTTTGTAGCAGAAGAATAAAATGCTACATATCTTCCATTGCTGGACATTGAAGGATAAATAGAACTAGCATTACCCTCAACTCCTAAGCTAGATACAGAAACTCTTTCGATGCCATCGTGTACCTGCGCGCCTGTAGTAAAATTCCAAGTCGTTGCATCTGCGATACCAGCAAAAGAATTTCCTGCTAAGTCGTCAAAAGCTGTGGCGTCTATTTGAACATAATAACTTGTGGATTGACTCAAATTAGAGCTTGGATTTATAGTTATTATGGTTGTCCCCTCACCTGTGACTTGCGCACCTTCTACATCTATTGCCTCAACTACAGAATTATCAGAAGCTTTATAAATCGTCACATTACCTGTCGCACTATCAGCATATTCATTAAAAGTAATTACTAAATTAGAAAGAGTTGATACATTAGTTGCTTCGTCTGTCGGAGACAGAGTAGAAATTGTTGGATTTACTGCCTCTGTGTTTGTATATTTATAAACTTCAGCTTCACCATTATCTACAATCCACAAAAAATCATTGTAAGCGACAATACCATGAGAATTAAAAATGTCCTCTGTAGATACATCAAAATGTAATCCTGTATAAGTGCCGTCTGTTCCATATTGATAAACTTCGGCTTCAGTCCAATCTACAAAATAAAAATAGTCACTTACGGCGTCAACCACAGTCATTCCCCTAAAGTTTCCACCTCCACTACTAGATGTATCGAAAGATACACTCGTATATGTTCCATCAGGATTATATTTATATACTTCATCATCATTAGCATCCATAAGCCATAAAAAACCATTATAAGTAGTTATATCACTTGCGTCTGCTGCTCCGCTTGCTGTCGTATCAAAGGAAACACTGGTATATGTCCCATCTGGATTGTATTTATAGACTTCATTATCTACAGGATCAGTAATCCAGAAAAAATCATTGTAAGCGACAATACCACTTGGATTAGCTGCTCCACTTCCTGCAGTATCAAAAGATACTCCTGCATAAGTTCCATCGGGATTAAATTTATAAACTTCATCATTACCTTCATCCACCACCCAGAAAAAATCATTATATGCAGTTATACCAGTAGGTGCTATTGCTCCATCTGTTGCGGTGTCAAAATGAACATCAGTATAATAATCACCTGCAAAAACATTTTTTGTAACTGAAAAATTTATTACAACTATTATTAAAATAAAGGCTGAAATTATAAAATTTTTGTACATAAAACAATTATACTCTTAAATTTGAGTATTAACCACCACTCTAGTTTTCGGTCCTACTATTCCATCAGGAATTAAGTTCTTTAGCTTTTGAAAAGTCATTACAGACTCTTTAGTTTTTGGTCCAAAAATACCATCTGAAGTTATTTTTAATTTAGTTTGTAAACATTTTACTTCATCGCCAGTACTACCTTGTTTTAAAGTTTGAGTTAGAATGCAAGATGGTGCTACTGGTGTGGGTGTAGAGACTTCCGGACATTTTGCTCCGGTTTTTGGACTATACAAGTACGATGCTGTGCATCCGTCTGTATCAGTTGAAAAATTAATTTGTGGTAACACCGGAATGCTTTTTCGTAAAATTGTTGGTCGACTTCCAGACGAAGAACCGGAAGCAGGAGCTGTGATTGTAAATGAAGTCACTGCCAAAATATTTGAATCATTCGATGCAGCATCTGTGACGGTGACAGTACAATCAGTATAAGTTCCCAATACTAATGTATTGAAAGTAATTGTGTTGGCTCCGATTACTGCTGTGGTAGTAGCGCTTGCACAACTTCCTCCGTAAGTAATATCTCCGGCTTCGTCAGTGGTGAAAGTATAGTCTGGTGTTGTATCTGTTCCTGATGCAGTCACAGGAGTAGTTTCAGAAATTACAGGACCTGTAGCATCAATGGTTGTAAAATTCCAAGTTGTTTCATCTAAAATTCCTGCAAAAGAATTTCCTGAGGTATCGTCAAAAGCTGTGGCATCTATTTGAATATAATAGTCTGTTCCCTCAGCTAAGTTTGAAGTTGGATTTACTGTAATAGTTGTGGTGCCTGTACCTGTGACAAGTCCTCCAGTGACATCAATAGCTTCTATAATAGAATCATCTGAAGATTTATAAATTGTAATATTTCCAGTACCAACATTCACCGCTTCATCAAAAGTTATTACTAAATTTGAAGCTACTGCGACGTCTATTGCACCGTCTGTGGGAGATAGTGTGGAGACTAAGGGAGCGGTCACATCACTTGTTGCAAAATATTTATAAATGTCAGTATCTGTTTGATCTAATACCCAAAAAAAGTCATTGTACGTTGTGATACTAAATACAGCACCATTTCCACTTGCTGCTGTGTCGAAATGAACAGTAGTATAAGTTCCATCTGAGCTAAATTTATATACTTCTCTATCCAACCAATCCGCAATCCAAAAAGCATCGCCATATACGGTTATTCCGTGAGGATTTCCATTTCCACTTGCTGCTGTGTCAAAATGTACTCCAGTATAAGTTCCATCTGGATTATATTTCCAAACTTCATCACTAGTATCATTAACTATCCAAAAAAAATCATTATAAGCAACCATTCCATGAGAAAAGCCGGTTCCTGATACATCAAATGATACTCCTGTATAAGTACCGTCTAAATTATATTTTTCAATAGTAGAATTTCCAGAATTAGCTATCCATAAAAATCCACCATAACCTGCAATGCTCCAAGGATAATGATTTGCTCCTAAATCAAAAGAAAAATTAGCATAAGTTCCATCTGGATTATATTTATAAACTTCATAATCTACAGCATCAGTAATCCAAAAAAAATCGTTGTAAAAAGTAATCGCATATGGATTACCAGCCCCACTTGCTCCTGTATCGAAAGTAGTACCTGTATAATCTCCCACTGCAGCAAAAGAAGTTGTAGGAAAATTAAACCATAAAATTGTTACGAAAATTATTACGGAAAAAATTCTTTTAAACATAGAAACATTATAGCAAATTAATTCCCATTCACCACACTTCTCGTCACTGGCCCCAAATATCCAGATGCTGGAGTGATGTTATGTGCTAGTTGGAATTTAATTAAGGCATTACGAGTTAAATTACCGAATTTTGTAGTCTCCCGCCCAAGTGAACCAGGACCAACAAGTGCTACAGAAAAACCATGAGTATTTAAATACTTTTGAAGTTCTTTTACGTCGGGGTCTGTCATTTTCGCCCAAAGACTTTTAGTGAAAATAAATTTTGATGCGTCTGGAGACGGAGCTGTAGGAGTGACATTATTATCTAAACTTCCATCTACCTGCGTAGGTATGCATGGTGCTCCGGTTAAATTACTAAACAAAGCTCCCCCAGTGCATGGTGCTCTTAAGTTTTGTGGTAAAACTGTAGGAATTGATTGTGATATAATTTTTTTTACTGTTCTAGTAGAACCAGATGAGGAAGGATTTTCAGTAATAAAGTTCCAAACAGTTTCGTCACTTATACCACTATAATAATTATTATTTTCATCGTAAAAAGAATCATCTACAAGAACGTAATACATCGTCCCTTTATTAAAACTATTTATTAAATCGATAGTAATCGTACCTGTGCCATTTCCTGAAACTTGAGCACTTTCCAAATCTACTATTTCTACCACTGTATCATCTGCTGTTTTATAAATCGTTAATTCTCCTGCATCTATATCCACAGCTTCATCAAAATGAAATACTAAATCAGTATTAGTGGGTACTCCATTTTCGTTATCTGCTGGAGAAAAAGAAGCAATTGGACTCACGTCATCATAAGTCTGAAAATTCCAAGTAGTTTCACCTGCAATGCCAGCAAAAGAATTTCCTGATGTATCATCAATGGCTGTAGCATCTATTTGCACATAATACGTACTATCTCCTACTAGCGGTAAAGATAGATACAAATACAAATTTACACCGTCTGCCTCTACTTGATCTAAATCAGTCACATCTAATGTGTCAAAGACTGAATTATCAGATGCATTATAGATAGTTATATTACCTGTGCCGACAACAACACTTTCGTCAAAAACCATATCTAATTCACTCGTAAGCACAGCTACATCTACAGCATTATCAGCTGGGGAAAGAGAGTCAACAGAAGGAGGAGTTATCGTTGAAAAATTCCAAGTCGTTGTATCAGCAATTCCAGCAAAATAGTTATCATCTGCATCAAGAATACTTTGATCTCCTATCTGCACATAGTACGATTCATTTGCCAAAAAATTTCCACTTACATCTATTGAAAGAGTATCAGTACCCCATCCTGTAATAGCATTACTACTTATATCAAAATTCTCAAAAATACTATCATCACTAGAATTATATATTGCTATATTTCCACTACCTATTTCTACATTTTCACTGAAAGTAATACTTAAGTTAGAGTCTAGTGCAACTTCTGCTTCATCATCAGCTGGGGAAAAAACAGAACCAACGGGAGGTACAACTGGGATTCCTCCTTCATATTTATAAACTTCATCATCCGTAGAATCTGTTATCCAGAAAAAGTCATTGTAGGCAGCTATACCTTGAGGATCATTGTTTCCGCTACTTCCTGTGTCAAAAGAAACACTGGTGTATACGCCACCAGTAGTAAACAAGTACACCTCGTCATTTCCAGTATCTGTTATCCACAAATAGTTATTATAACCAACAATACCAGTTGGTTGAGAACTTATTACAGCTGTATCAAAAGATGTTCCAGTGTATGTACCATCGGGATTATATTTATAAACCATACTATTACTTATTACCCAAAAGTAACCATCATAATAAGTTATATCTACGAGACTATTAGCTCCACTACCAGCTGTATCAAAAGATGTTCCAGTGTATGTGCCATCGGGATTATGTTTATAAATCTCACTGTCGGCAATATCCGATGTCCAAAAAAAGTCATTGTAAGCAGTTACTCCGTGAGAATTACCATTACCACTAGCTGAAAAATTAAATTTTATATTAGTATAAGTTCCGTCGGGATTATATTTAAAAATCCCAGGATCAGAAGAGTTAAGATCACTTATCCAAAAATAACTATCGTAAAAAATGATTCCACTAGGAAAAGTATTACCATCTCCATCTGTACTAAAAAGTGTTCCAGTATATGTTCCCACAGGGTTAAACTTATATACATCCCCACCATTACCGTTTGAAATCCATAAAAAATCATTATAAGCAGTAATTGCTTGTGGAGCGAAAATATTAGTACTCTGTGTATCAAAAGATGTTCCCGTGTACGTGCCGTCAACATTATATTTGTACACTTCATCATCAGTAGAATCTGTTATCCAAAAAAAACTATTGTAATAAACAATATCGAAAGGAGTACTTGCTCCACTGCCAGCTGTATCAAAAGATGTTCCCGTGTATGTACCATCGGGATTATATTTATAAATTTCCGCATCAGTAAAATCTATAACCCATAAAAAATCGTTATAAGTTGCTATACCATTTGGATTATCAGAACCAGCAGCTGCAGTATCAAAAGATACTCCAGTATACGTACCGTCAGGATTATATTTATATACTTCGTCATCAGTAGAATCTGTTATCCAAAAAAAGTCATTGTAAGCAACTATACCCGTCGGAAGACCCGCTCCGCTACCAGCAGTATCAAAAGAAAAGTTGGCATATGTACCATCAGCGTTATATTTATAAACTTCAGCATCAGTTGTGTCTGTGCTCCAAAAAAAAGTATTGTAAAAAGTTATACCAGATACGGTACCATTACCCGGACCGTCAGTAGAAAAAGATGTGCCTGTATAGTCTCCAAGAGCTGCTAGAGACTTTTGCGGAAAGACAAAATTTAGAGAAAGTACACACAACAAAACTATTACTGAAATGGCTCTTTTTTGCATCTTAGTATTATACCAAATAACACTACAAAGCTCGTGACATTTTATTAACTTAATGTGGAAAACTTAAATCCTGAATTTCTTCTTTAAAATACCATGTTTTATTTCAATTTTTGGAGATGTGAATATACGGCTATAAGATGCATCTTTATTTTTCTTTTCAAGAGATATTGTATAATTACCGTTCCCAATAAGTAAATAATAATTCCCCTTTTTATCCAATACTCGATGAGCTACTTCCACACCAGTTGCTACAGAATAAACTCGCAGAATTCCGTAAGATAGAGGAATTCCAGTTTTATCATTTACAACATTTCCTTTTTTATTTCTAAATAATTTTGTTCTTTTTAAGGTGAAAAGAAATAGATACAAACAAAAAACAATGACGTTGTACGGTTGAGGTAAGACTAAAAGGATAATAAATGAAATAAAAAATCCAACTACAGAAAAAATATCACTGAGTCTACTGATAATTACATCTCTTGCGTGATAATACTTCATCTTGCTCTGCTCTTTTTTCGCAAATTCATTCCAGTTGAAACCAATTGGGTCCATCGGAATGTTTTTTGCTATGACTTCTCCTCTTTCTTTTACCTCTATAATACTCCCAAAGTAAAGGTCATTGTAAAGTTCATCGCTACTCTTACCTACAAGTTTCTCAGATGGGAAATTATAATTATTTTTATTAACTTTAATTTTATAAACACCTGGCTCTACTAAAAATCCATATCGTCCATCCATGTCTGTTATAGAAGTTGCCACCTCATTCCCTTTTAAATCAAGAAGGACTACATATACGGGGTCGAGTGGTTGCTTGGTTATGGAATCATAAACTACTCCCCAAGGACGATTGCGCTTTTTTAAACCAACTCCATAAAGAAATAAGGACCAAAGTCTAAGTAAATTTAAACCAATGTCTGCAATACTACCAATACTTGAAAACAGTGCTGCGAGAATTCCAAAGGCAAGGCCAGCCAAAGCAATGCTTCTAGAAATCAAATTCCCAACAGGGTCTTTAATATACAGAGAAATTTTTTCAATTAAAGAAATATTTTCTATAACGGGCACAGGAACAAAACTATTTTCATTATTATTTTCATTTGTAATAACTACTGGTGTAGTTGGTGTTATGACTGGCACAACTTCTTCTGTTGGAATAACAGGCACAGTAGGAACTTCAGGCACCACAGGAACAACTGGTTCGTCAGGAGGAGAAACAACATCAGGTGGTGTTGGGACTACTGGATCTGGAATTATTGGATCTAAAATATCCTGTAAAATATGCAAAACACCCCCTCCTCCATTATTTTGCTGAACTAAAGAAAAATTTGCAGTGACAGAAATACTACCAGTGACATTTATATCAGTTCGTGGGTTTGTCGTTGAAGCATCGGACCAATTCGTAAACTCGTAACCCTCATCTGGCACTGCTGTAACTGCTGTACCATCTGCACCCAAAATTACAGTTTGAGATGTATTTCCAGAAATAGAACCTCCAGAACCAGCGACATAAGTAAGAGTCGGGAAAGTACATGCAAGCCCAGTTTGAGTTAGGGTGTCAATAATACTCACGTTACCTGAACCATAATTGTGTACATATAAATTTGTACCGACCAAAGTAGGATATTGTGGATCTGTACCGACGGTTATTGTGTCAGTCACAGTATTTGTAAGTGTATTAATTATTTTTACATTATCAGAATTTTGATTTACTACATATAAATCAGTACCGGCGAGAATTGATGAATTTGGGAAATCGCCTACTACTATTGTATCTGTCACCGTATTTGTATTTGTATCAATGACGGAAACATTATCTGAATCTCTATTTAAAACATACAGATCTGTGCCAACCAGTGTAGCACCTACAGGGTTATCTCCTACGGCTAGAGTATCAGTTACTGTATTTGTATTTATATCGATGACCGAGACGTTGTCTGTAGCACTATTTATTATATACAAGTCGGTACCGGACAATTTAAGATCTGCTGGAGTAGTTCCAACTGCAATTGTAACGGCAACAGTATTTGTAAGAGTATCTACAACTTTTACATTATGTGAATTCTGATGTAAAACATATAAATCTGTACCAATAAGTAAAGAAAATTTTGGCGCAGTCCCAACTGTAATTGTATCTGTAACTGTATTTGTATTCGTATCAATTACATCAATAGTATTATGATTAAAATTATTTACATATAAGTCCGTACCAACAAGAGTGGAGGAAAAAGGACCACCAAACAGACCATCTCCTACTGCCACTGAAGCGATTACAGTATTACTAGTAGTATCAATTACTGAAACAGTATTTGAAAAACGATTTACTATGTATAAATTTGTGCCAACGAGAGTAGAGAAGCGAGGGCTATCGCCCACAGTTATTGTTGCTGTAATTTCATTAGTAGTTGTATCTACGACCGAAACGTTATCTGAACCATAGTTACCGACATATAAGTCCGTGCCAACGAGCACAGAAGACCAAGGATTGGTGCCCACATTGAATATTGAACAATTTGTAGAATCATTCGTAACTGACTCATTTACAAGCGCTACCGCATCTACTCCATCAAAATCTTGAATAGGATTACTTACTGGAATAGTATAACTAATATCTACCGTGGCGCCGAGCAAGATAGGAGCAACTAAAGTCAAAACAACAGTGTCTCCTACTACTCCTACACTCTCTACTGACACAGGCACAGCGTTTACATTAACCACAAAATCTCCTTCGTCGGGCACAGAACCAGTATCCAGATTCATGTCGTAAGAAATAGTTAGTATCTCATCTTCTACTATTGCAGAAACAAAAACAGGTGGACCAACCTTGACCACAGTATTTGTATTCGTATCAATAACAGAGACACTTGTCGAATCATAATTCATCACATACAAATCAGTACCAACGAGAGTGGAACTGTACGGTGAAGTTCCAACTGTAATAGTCGCGGTGACTGTATTTGTATTCGTATCAACAACGGATACACTTGTGTCGCCACCATTATTTACATACAAATCAGTACCGA
>JAUPWJ010000079.1 GCA_030916575.1 Patescibacteria group bacterium
AAAAATCCCTTCTAAAAGAAGGGATTTTTAGACTATTTCTATTTAGTTTTTAGCTATAAATTCTATAGTGCTCATCCAAGTAATCACTTGATTATCTTTATCCACTGACAAAACTCCTTCGGGTGATTGCAAGGAAAAATATACGCCAATATAACGATCAGGGTACTTTTCATCCATTTCAAAATAATTTGGAGTATATTTATTTTCATCTATACATTTTTTATCTTTTTCGGATAAAATAGGATCCCCATTAAATCCTCCCCATTTAGGTTCACTTTCTCCTCTTCCATCAACAAGGTTAGGGAAATAAATATATGCCCTTGGCTTTATATTTTGAGGATCTTTTCCTAAAACAACTTTACAATTTGAAGCATTAAATTTTTGTTTAATTTCATCTACAAAAGATACTTTCGGGTCTTTAGAAAAAACTTTTACTACTCCTCCGCCGGTTGTCGTAATTTCATTTTTATTTTCAATAACTTCGTTCATTGGTGCTTCAGGAATAACATGCCCATAAGCATCAAGCTCGCCCGCACCCTGACTCAAGATAGGGTCAACAACAGCATAATTAAACTTTATACCAAGAGCAGAAGAAACATAAGTATTTACATTCGGATCGGAAGTTTTACTAATAGCCCCTACTACTGGCTCATTTTCTATATCTTTTTGACTTTCCTTTCGTGGCGTAATATACAATGCATACCCAACAAGCCCACAAAAGACTATCACCAACACCCATTTAAATATATTTATTTTCATATGTTTTAATTATACTTAACTTCTATATATTAAGCTAGACGCTTATTTCCCTATCCAGATTTTTAGAGCAATTCCCGACTGGTTTATTATACTTTTCATTGTTTTTGGATGGATTGCTTTGTTGCCATGGAATGGCACACAGACCTGGTGCATCGTGCCTTTCACCGAACCGATGTAGAAATAGTGGCTACCTTTTATGTGACTTATATTAAAATTATAATCAGAGAGAAATCTTTTTACATCCACAAATCTCCAATTATGAATTCCTTTTGGCATACAATTTTATGCAAGAACTGTTTTTCCAAAGCTATACACTTCATAAGGAGATTTTACTGGTTTTTTAGATTCAAGATTTTTCCACAGATTTTCATATTCGATGTCTGCAATTTGATTCAATATATTTGTAGTACGAATTTTTGATTTTCGAGCAGATTCTACATATCCGCGAATTGCTTCATCAAGCATAAAAAGCACTTCACGAGGGTCATCACCTGTTTCTACAATATTAAATTCAAGAGCCACTCCCACCCAAGTCTCTTTATCTTTGAAAATTATGGTGCGGACGGATCCTTTTTGAAGTGTATTCATAGTGGACATATTTTAACACATTTGTAGTTGAATCACCACCCCCAACCCCCTCCTCAATAAGGAGGGGAGAAGAAAATTATTTGGCTTTTAATATTCGGGCTCGGAGAGCACTTGAGGAGTAGTTGTGATTACGGCTATTATATATCACTTTAATCTCGGGAAGTTTGTCTCTTGAGTAATTTGGCTTATCTTTCCAATCTATTCCAATAAAACGAATATCCGGTTTTAATTTTTTTAGAAGATGGTATAAATCCTTTTCAGTTTTGTAAGTAATTATTTTATCAATATATTTGCAAGCCTCTAATTGAATTCTTCTTTCTTTCAGAGTTTGGACAGGTTTATTTTTTTCTTTGCGGTCAATGTTTGGATTAATCTGTAATCCCACAATCAGCGTGTCGCATTGTTCGTGACATTCCTTGAACATCAAATAGTGCCCTGCATGAGTGATGTCGAATGCCCCGCAAGTAAATCCAATTATTTTTTTATTTTTATCTACCATAAAATAAGTCTATATGAAAAATTACTTTTTGCAAACCCGCACACTCATGCATGAGTGTGCGGGCAAACTAAAAAGCCCCGAGCGTAAGCGAGGGGCTTTTTAGTTCAAAAATATTTAAATTATTTTGAAGACATTTCTTCAGAGATATTGTGCACTGTTCGGCCAGCAACATCTTTGCCACCCAATCCAAATGCAAGTCCTCCAGCGATCGCAAGCATAGCCACGATACCAGTGAATAGGATCTGCATAAATTGTGCAGCTATTCCAAGCTCTGACAAAGCGATAATGAATGCGAATATCCATATTGCGTAGTGTGTAATTGTTCCAAGCAAATTTGCAGAATGTGAATTTGCAGCCTTTGCACTTGCAACCACTATCTTCTTCATAGCGTCAGCAATTACTCCAGCGATTACCAACACCAATGCCGCGATTACAACCTTTGGTAGGTAGAATAGTACTGATTCACGTAGGAAATCATTGACCTGTGTAAGACCTAGGATCTCAAGTGATGTCATCAAGAAAACTACGATGATAAACCACTTTACGATTCCACCCAAGAATCCTCCAACATTAAGTCTCATTCCTGCACGGTTCATTAAGTCATTGGCACCTGCACTTTCGAAAAGTTTGTTAACTTTCAAAGCGTCTAGAACTTGGCTAATAGCCTTGCCAATAACAGAACCCACAACCCATCCTACGATAAAGATAATAAGCGCTACGATAAGATTTGGTACGAAGCCTATGAATCCGTACCACAAATTGTAGAGGGACGCACTAAATACTTCTCCCCATGTTTGTATAAACATAAATAGAATATATAAAAATAAATAATAATTAATAAGTACACATAAAGCTTCGACCTTTTATAGTACTTACTTATTATACCAAATATTTACTAGTTTTTGGCAATATATGTGGATAACTGCCCAGTATTGATTATCTTTGAATGCGGGAAGTCCAGCACATCAAGGACCAATTTGTCATACATATTTATACGATAAGCGAATTCTGCCGTATCGAGCACTATGTAATTAAGTTCTTTCCCTATTTCGGCTTCGAGTCCTTTTATAATTTGCTGTATTATATTGCGTTTGAGTTTATCCCCTACTATTAGTATATCTGCTCGGCTTTCTTCGTTACCTATAAATACTCCTGCCACTATCATCAATTTAATTTTCCCTACTGGTTTAAATTTCTGAACAATGTCTTCGTGTAAAAGTAAATTTGGGTCAACAAGCAAATCCTTGATAGGTCTAAGGTATTGGAAATCTTTGTTTATTACATAGCCTGGTAATTTCTTCTTGCCACCGCGACTTCCTGCCACTGTAACAACTTTGGATTTAATGAAACCAAGCGACATAAGTGATGTGAGTTCCTTGCGCGCACCCGCACGCATTACACGACTACGTGTGACAATCTCATCAATAGTAAAAACTTGATCAGTATTCAAAAGAAACAATCGCATTATTTTAATACGCGCTTGTCCTCCAAATAATTTAGCCAATGTATCCATGCCCAGAGTATACTCCAACAAAAAGCACCCCGCAAGGGGTGTTTTTTGGGTAGAAAACTTGATGTTTATTACTTAAGTGTAACAACTGCACCAGCGCCTTCCAATTGCTTTTTGAAATCTTCTGCATCAGCTTTCTTCATACCGTCTTTTAGTACAGCTGGAGCGCCATCTACTAGATCCTTTGCTTCTTTAAGTCCTAATGCTAGAACTTCCTTAACAACTTTCATAACTGCAATCTTTGTCTCACCTGCACTTGTAAGTTCAACTGTGAAAGAAGATTTCTCTTCTGCAGCATCACCTGCACCTGCGGCTGGACCTGCTACTGCTACTGCCGCAGCAGATACTCCGAATTTTTCTTCAATTGCTTTTACAAGCTCATTGAGTTCTAGAACTGAAGCACTTTCCAATTCTGTAAGAAATGAATTAAATTTTGACATAATAATTTATATAATTAATTTTAATAATTTACGCTTTTTTAGCTGCTACTGCATTCACTGCAATTGCCAAACTCTGAAGTGGTGACTTGAGCAAGTAAGCAATTTGACTGAGCAATACCTCACGTGGAGGGATTGTAGCAATTTGCTCCATTTGAGCTTTGTCCATGTACTTCCCTTCAAATACTCCTCCGAGAATTGAAACATTCTCTTTGTGAGTTTTTTGGAAAGCATACACTTCTCGTGCTGGTGCCAATAGATCTGCCCCGTAGGCAAACGCTATCTGACCATCAAGTTCTGGCATGTCGCCAGTTATCCCTTGAGTTCCCAATGCACGCTTTAAAAGAGTCTTTTTTGCAACAGTGTATCCAATACCTTCTTTTTGCAAACTTCTTCGCAACATATTCGAATCAGCCACTTTGAGCTTATCGAATTTTACAAAAACAGCTGATTGTATACCCTTGAGGTTTCCCTCGATAGAATCTACAATCTCTACCTTTTTTTCTTTTTTTAATGCCATGAATTTTTTTGTTTTATAAAATAAAAAATCGACCCTCGGGCCGTATAGAGAAAACACATATTTGTGTATTCACCTCGGAAGGGCTTATCGAGTATACTCTCGCCTTCTGTCTACAGCTTACGATAAACATAATAGCAAAAATCCAAATTTTGTCAAATTAAAAGAGCGGATAAATTTATCCGCTCTTTTATATTAGTTTTTACGAAACAAATGGTTTCGTAAGATTGATCGTAATTTTTGGCTTATCAGGAATATCTCCAAACTTGTAATCAAGTTTGTGTAAATTCCAGAATCTGCGTTTCTCAAATAAATCATTAAAAATGAATACCGTCATAATTATGTTGGTATTACTCTCATTCCAGATCTCTTTTACAACAACACTAAAACCTCTTTCTGCAAAATATTCTTCCCAAGTTTTTTGTTGATTTTTGATAAAGGTTTTTACCTCTTCAAATTTTTTACTTTGGTTGTTCTCATGTAATGTACCCGATTGTCTTTTTTTTCTTGGGGTCGCATCTTTACCACGAGGTTTTTGGGGAGAAATTTTAAGCTTTGAAACATGCTTCTT
>JAUPWJ010000080.1 GCA_030916575.1 Patescibacteria group bacterium
TCAGCTCCTTGAAAACACCATGGGTAGAATAAGCGAACCAGTAAATTATTCCTTACAAAGGAAAGTTATTATTTCTCCTTATCAACTACAAGAAACTGGGTGTAATGTAAGTTTTGACGCTCATTTCAACTGGAATATCGTAAAGCCTTTGAAATTAAACAAAACTATCTTCATTCCAGAAAAAACGTATGTTTTAGAAGAAGTGAATTTTCCATCTTTGTCCGTGGATAATTTTATTTCTCAAAAAGGAATCAGACCACGAAGTATTGAAGAAATTTACGCGAATGCTGTAAATTTTGTAGAAACATGGACACAACCAAGTAAACCCTTATTCTTAAGGCACAAAGTAATAGTACTTTACCTTGGTTACACTTTGATTGGTAGTATGCGTAATCATGCTGTTGGTATTTTAGAAGAGAATAGATATAAGATTATTCTCGACACAAACCCAAGAGAGACGATGCGCGGTGATTTTTGGTTAATTTAAATTCATCTTAAAATCATAAAAAAAATGGCTAAGCACACAACTAAATTTAAATGGCTTAAATATCTCTATGATGGGGTAAAAGCCGGTGAAATATCAGAAGAAGAAGCAGTAAAAGAATTAACGCAGTTGATCGGCTCTTCTCTTCCGTTTGCCTTTATCGCTCCAGGTCTTGAAGCAGCTTTTCAGGAAGAGTACAAGCTCTTTGTGGAAGACACGCTTGGGGTCTACGCTGACTTAATCAATCTTGGTCAAGAGGTGAGAATCTCCGACATACCTGAAGAGGTGATGGTGGAATTCGAGGAGTTGATTGGGTAAGTTCAAAATATGTAACTTTTAAAGTTACTGTAAGCAGAGCACACCCGTGCCCTGCTTTTTTATTGCCGATTTTTGAGAGCGTTTTTGAGAGTTTCGTTGTCGGAGTATTCAAGCTCGGTGCCAGTGGAGAGTCCACGGCCTAAGGAGGAGACTTTAATGCCTGATTTTTCTACCAAATCTTTTATTTCTCCACGGACATAGTGATCTGTATGGTCACCTTGGGGTGATAAAGAAAAAGCTAAAATTATTTCCTTTATACTTTTATTATTTGAAATTTTATTTTTAAGTTCATTGATGCGGACATATGAAGGAGTATTTTTTTCTACAATAGATACAAGCCCGCCTAAAAGAAAATATTTTCCGTCGTAGACTCGGCTTTTCTTTACACTCTCTAAGTCCGAATCTTTTTCTAAGACCATAAGGATAGAGTCATCTGCGTTTACATCATTACAAATTTCACAAACTTTACTATTTGAGTTTTTATTCACGAAAAATCGGAAACAATCTGTGCATTGAGAAATATCTTTTTTTAATTCTAAGATTTGCCGAGCTAGTGTTGCACTATAGTCACCGTTTCGAGACATCAGGAAATACACGAAACGCCTTGCTTGGCGCGCACCAATACCAGGAAATTCTTTGAATACTTCAGCCAATTTATCTATAGAGTCCATTTAAGTAGTATACTAGAAATCATCTAAATTCCCACCAATCTTCGGAGCAGAGAATTCACTAACACTGCTTTTCTCTAAAGTTAAGAATGTTGTAGTCTTTTCGTCAAAATATAAGTCCACTTTACCAGTCGGGCCATTTCTGTGTTTCTCAATTAAGATCTCAGCAATGTTTGTCTTCTCAAGTTCACCCTTGCCTTTATCTTCTCGGTGAATAAACATAACCACATCGGCATCCTGCTCAATAGATCCAGAATCACGCAAATCAGATAGTCTAGGGCGTCCTCCACGGCTCTCCACAGCACGAGAAAGCTGAGATAGAGCAAGTACTGGCACATTGAGCTCTTTAGCTAGACCTTTAAGGGAACGAGAGATTTCTGTCACTTGGTTAACCATAGAGTCATGGTTCTTACTTGTAGTCATAAGTTGCAAGTAATCCACGACGACGAGGTCTAATCCTTTTTCTGCTTTTATTCTACGAGCTAAAGCTTTCATTTTTACAATTGAGTTCGCAGCTTGGTCATCAATATAAATTTTTGCTTTCGCTAATTGATCTAGAGAATCACGAATATGAGAAAAATCTTTATCAGAAGAAAGTCTACCAGTACGCAAATTCCAAGCATTCACTCTAGATTGCGCAGAGAGCATACGGTCCACTAATTGTTGGGAAGACATTTCAAGAGAATATATCAAAACTGATTTTCCATGCACCACTGAAGAAATACGAGCGATGTCTAGAGCCAAAGTAGTCTTACCCATAGAAGGACGAGCAGCTAGGATGATAAGGTCTGAATCTTGAAGACCAGAGAGCATGTTGTCCAAGTCCGCAAAGCCAGTCGGCAGACCTCGTAGCCCACCTTTTTGTTCATGGAGTTTTTCGAGTCTTGTCCAAGCTTCTCCTAATTCATCTTTCAGTGTCACAAATTTTTGATTTTTCGGTGAAGACACTACGCTAAATATTTTCTTTTCTGCCATATCCAATATATCATCCATGTGGTCGTCACCTTCTTCAAAAGCAATTTCAGAGACGAAGTCTGCAGCTTCAATCAAACTTCGCAAGACATATTTTTTTTGAACAATATCTGCATAGTGTTTTACATTTGTAGAAGAGGGAACTGTGTTTACAACTTCAGCCAAATATTGATTGCCACCAATTCTCTCTAAACTTTTCTGCTCTTTTAATTTCGAAGAAAGCGAAAGCATATCTATCGGTTGGTTTTTACTTGAAAGCTCAAGCATAGCGTTGAAAATTATTTTATGTTTTTCAGCATAGAAAGAATCTGGAGTGAGAACATCTTCAACTTCGTGAATACCATCTTTGCGTAGCATTATAGAGCCCAGTACTGCTTGTTCAGACTCAAGACTCTGAGGAGGAATGCGCAAATTATTTTTTATACTTTTTACCATATACATTTCATCCTAACACAAAGAAAAAATACTCAAAATCAAATTTGGCTATAATCTGTTATTAAGATGTGGACAAAATTATGCCCAATTTTTATATATATGATAATATATAGGCATGTCTAAAAAAGTATTATTATCTGGAATACAGTCTTCAGGAAAAGCTCATATTGGTAACTATTTTGGAGCAATGAAGCAATGGGTGGATATGTCTAAAGAATTTGACTGCTATATTTTTATAGCGGATTACCACGCCTTGCACTCTCTTCAAGATCCAAAAGAAATGAAGAAAAATATAGTAAATTTACTTTTAGATTATTTAGCTATCGGACTTGACCCTAAGAAAGTAACTTTATTTAAACAATCAGATATATCTGAACACACAGAGTTAGCTTGGATTTTCGATACTATCACTACCATGCCTTACTTAATGCGCGCGCATGCTTTTAAAGACGCGGAAGCAAAGAGTAAGGATATTGTTGTTGCAACTTTCAATTACCCTATGCTGCAAGCTGCAGATATTTTACTATACAGTCCAGATGTTGTTCCGGTAGGACAAGATCAAAGACAGCATGTAGAAATCTCAAGAGATACAGCTGAAAAATTTAATAGAATTTACGGAGAAACTTTCAAGCTTCCAGAACCTGTAATAATGGATACTGTAGCAGTAGTACCTGGAGTTGACGGACGAAAGATGAGTAAGAGTTATGGAAACACTATCCCACTCTTTGCAGAATACGAAGAAATTAAAAAATGTGTCATGGGCATAGTCACTGATTCAAGTGAGGGAATTCCAAAGAATGTTTATGATATTCACAATCTTCTTCGTCCTGCATCGGAGCTTTTGCCTTTATACGAAGAACACACTGGTAAATATAAAATTCTGAAAGAGCTTTTAATAGAAGATTTAGAGAAATTCATAGCCCCACTACGCGAGAGAAGAAAAGAATGGGAAGGAAAGTTGCCTGAAGCCTTGGAGATACTTAAATCTGGAGGAGAGAAAGCAAAAGCTATTGCTTCAAAAAAGATGAATGAAGTTAAAGAAAAAATTGGAGTAAATGTATATGAATAGTTTCGAAAAACCTGAAAATTTGAATAGAGAATTAAATAAGGCTGCTAGATATGAACAAAAAAAAGCACCACCTTATGTTTTTACAGAAGAGGAGATAGCTGAACGTGAAAATAAAGAGAAAGCAGCTAAAGAATTTAGAGAATCCAGAACTAAAAGGTGGAAGATTAAGAAATTAGCAAAAATAATCGATGAACGTTTTGGAGAAGAAAGTAGTAGTTAATATATTATGAAAAAGAAAGAAAAGTTAATTGAATACAAAAAAGAACTCTTGGAAATTTTTACTAAAATTGGAAGTGATAAAGCATTAATGAAAGAATTTCTAATTGATATCATGACTCCAGCAGAATTTGATGAAGCTGCTCTTAGATGGCAAATAGTGAAAAAAATAAACAAGAAAGAAACGCATAGAGCCGTAGCAGGGGATTTAGGCATAGGTATAAGCACCGTCACTCGGGGCTCAAGAGAATTACGCAATAAAAAAGGTGGTTTTGCTTTGATGCTTAAGAAACTCGGTTTATAATCCGAGTCACTAGAATAGTAAATAATAATAAAGTTATCCACATTTTTCGCTTTTTCATACTTGCTTCCCTTTTTGTACATGTTATCATGTACTAGTACATGAATACACAGAAAAACAATCAAATAAGTAATTTCAACCAAGGAAATTTTTGGTGGACTGGTTCAAAAACTTTTGAGCCGGTCTTGTGATTTCAATTTTATTCTAAATTTAATTAAATTAATCTCAACATCCGGCCCAAAAGTCGGTGTTTTGTTCTTTTACGTTCGGAAAAGTTCATTGAAAAATTCAATAATCTAAAAAACAAAAAGAAATGACTAAAATAGTTTTTAATTTTAGAACGCTGATTGAGAGAACTGTGGATGGATCAATAATCCCTCCAAATACAGAATGTTTTGTATTTGCCATGCATCAGTTTAATTGTTACCGGTTTAAAGTAACATATGTGAATGGACTTATGGAATTCTTTGATCAAGATTCGTTTGTTCTCTCAAGTATACATTTTGAAAGAATAAAAATTTGTCTTGAGGGAGGTGAACACCAATACACTATGTATGCTTCAGGATGGTCAGAGCCCTGGAGTGCTTGTAGGTATTGTGAAACTAGAGAAAATAAATAAAGGTAACAGCGAGAAGAATTTTATCTCGCTGTTTTTTTATTTTAGCTATGTTAGAATACCTACTATATTATGACAAATTCAAATGAACAGAGTTTAAATCCTTATCCATTCAAGCTTTTTGGAAGTCCTAGTGGGACAAATCTTTTTTTAGCCGAAGAAGTAGCTAAACAATTAAATACAATATTGGAGGGAGTTTCATATAAAGATTTTAGTGACGGGAGTTTTATCGCTCATCACACTGAGTCTATTCGTGATTGTGATGTTTATTTAATATTACAACCAAGATTTGGTAATAAAGAAATACTAAGCTATGACTTGGATGAATGTGAGTCTATGGTCTATGCCTTAAAACAAGGAGAGCCGAATCGTATTACAGTCATTGTGCCGTGTTTACCTTATGCTAGGCAAGATAAATCTTCAAATTATAGAGAACCAATACTTGTTCAAAAAGTTCCAATGCGTCTTCAAATGGCTGGAGCGGACAAACTCGTTGTTCTTAAATTACACAATCCTAGTAGTTATAATGCTCATCCACTCACTATACCAATAGTAAATATTGAAACTAGTAATCTTTTAATTAATCAAATAAAGTCTAAGGGTTTTAATCTGGAAGAATTTAAAATTGTAGCACCAGACTTAGGAGCCGCACCATTTTGTAGAAAATTAGCTCAAGCTCTCGGTATTCCGAGTAATATTGTGATTATAAATAAATTCAGAGACCCAAAGTCTGCAAATCAAAGTGAAGTTATGGAAGTTATAGGTGATGCTAATAACTTTCATTGTATTATTCCTGACGACTTAGCAGATACTTGTGGAACTGCTGTGAAAACTTTCAAAGCATTGAAAGACAGAGGTGCCAAAGATATTTATTTCACAGCTATTCACGGTGTACTTACGGGTAAGGCTGTGGAGAATTTAAATTCTGCAGATTTTAAAGAAGTTTGGTTCTCTGACACTTGTGATTTTACTGAGAAAGAAAAATTAATAAAAAATCTACAAATAATGCCTACTGCAAACTTAATTGCTAAAGTTATTGATAATTTACATAATGGAAAATCCATTACTGATTTATCGAAAAACGGAGATAATTAGCATTTGACTAAAGTTTCTGTACATTATAGAGTTTAGTTCTAAACTCTTCGTAAAATGAAAATAATATTTATTAACCCGTTGAACTTAACTCAACAAGGATTAGGTGCTGCGATAAAACACATCAAACGAACAATGTATCCTGCACATGGAGCTTACCAACCACAGGTGATAGCCGTTAAAAACTCTGATTTGATGGAGAAAACTCATCAAATTGCTACTGCATTGGGATATAACTTACCCCAGGAGTTTTTTTTCGGCTGGAGAATAGAGTCAGCTGAAGACGACTTTATCAAAACACTCTTACTGACCATTAGTGAGAAAACTCACGACTTAATTGTAGTTGTGGTAAATTACAACTCTAATGAAGAAGTTACTGTTTTATGTGACAAGATAGGGTTAGTAGCATCACAAACAGCAATCCCTAAATTTACATCACAGGGAAAATTTGATCTTGCTATTGTAGGATGAGTAAAGAGTAAAGCATAGAAGGAGGATCTATAAACGATTCTCCTTCTTTTTTTATTTATTTAAAATGGTATACTAAAAATCTATGCAAAATCGAGTATATATGAAGGATTTAAAAGATAATATCGGTAAAGAAGTCATCGTAGCTGGGTGGGTGGATATAAGACGCGACCAAGGTAAGATGGTATTTTTTGATTTCAGGGACATGACTGGAAAGGTACAATGTGTTGTTTTGCCAAATCACGCCGAAGCTATAGAAAAAGCAAAGGAAATACGCCCTGAATGGGTTTTAAAAGTTTCAGGTATTGTAAATAAAAGACCTGAAAAGAATGTCAAAGCTGATGTATTAAATGGTGACGTAGAGTTGGAAGTAACTGGGATAGAAGTTCTAAATAAAGCAGATACTGCACCTTTCGCTATTAACGAAGACACGGCAAATGTAAATGAGGATTTAAGGATGCAATATAAATATTTAGATTTACGAACTGATAGAATGCAGAAGAATATTCGGATGCGTCATAAAATAGTAAAACTTATTAGGGATTATCTTGATAAGGAAAATTTTACAGAAGTAGAAACTCCAATACTTACAAAATCCACTCCTGAAGGAGCGCGCGACTACGTTGTTCCTTCTAGAATTTGGCAAGGAAAATTTTATGCACTTCCACAGTCTCCTCAACAATATAAACAGCTTTTAATGGCTGGTGGCATAGAGAGGTATTTTCAAATTGCAAAATGCATGCGCGATGAAGATACAAGAGGAGATAGACAACCAGAATTTACTCAATTTGATTTGGAAATGAGTTTCGTGGAAAGAGAAGATGTGATGGCATTAAACGAAAAATTACTCATAAATATTGTTCAAACATTATATCCAGAGAAAAAAATTCAAGAAATTCCATTCCCTAGAATTACATATAAAGAAGCTATGGAAAAATACGGCAATGATAGACCTGATTTTAGAAATGATAAAGAAGATAAAAACTTACTTGCATTTGGTTGGGTTGTAGATTTTCCTTTCTTTGAAAGGACAGACAAATCAGATAATCCTCAAGCAGAAGGTGAGTGGACATTTACTCACAATCCTTTTTCTCGTCCTAAAGATGAACACATGCCAAATTTAATGGAGAAAAAAGATATTTCAAATATTTTAACTAGTCAATACGATATTATTTTAAATGGTTATGAGATTGGTGGAGGAAGTATTAGAAATCATGAATATGAAGCTCTACAAAAAGTCTTTGAAATTCTTGGACATAAAATTGAAGATATTGAAAAGAATTTTGGACATATGCTTCATGCATTTAAAACTGGTACTCCACCGCATGGAGGTATAGCTTGGGGCTTAGATAGGCTTGTAATGCTTTTACAAAATGAACCTAACATTCGTGAAGTTATGGCATTTCCAAAGTCAGGTGAAGGTAAAGACTTAATGATGAATTCTCCATCAGAAATTTCCGAAAAACAACTAAAAGAATTAGATATTAAATTAAGTAAATAAAATGATTAAAGCAGTGATATTTGATATGGATGGACTCTTAATTAATTCGGAGCCTCTTTGGCGTGAAGCAATAATAAAAATCTTCAACAATTTAGATATACCTTTTACTGAAGAAAATTGTAAAGAAACTATGGGTATGCGTATTGATGAAGTCGTGCATTATTGGACTGTAAAATTAAATTTAAAAAATATTGAACACGATAAATTAGTAAATGAAATTGTGGACGAGGTAATTCGTTTAATAAATGAAAAAGGAGAAGTTTTAGAAGGTGTCCATGAAATAATTAAGCTCATTGGTTTAGAAAATATACCTATGGCTATAGCCTCATCTTCTCCAACAAAATTAATAAATGCAGTTTTAGAAAAAATAGATATCAAAGAAAAAATGCAAGTAATTTTCTCTGCAGAATTTGAATCTCATGGTAAACCTCATCCAAGTGTTTATATTTCTACAGCAAATAAATTGGGTGTGCATCCAAATGAATGTTTGGCATTTGAAGACTCACCAAATGGTGTACTTTCTGCTAAATCTGCGAAAATTAAGTGCGTAGCTGTGCCAGAACATTCAATGCAAGGAGATAAAAGATACGGTATTGCTGACTTAGTAATTCATTCCTTAAAAGATTTTACTTTGGAACATCTTAAAACTTTAGAGAAATAATGAATTCTATTATAAAAGGTAAAGTCATAAAAGGTGATGGGTATGGTAAGAAAATCGGCTACCCAACTATTAATATCGATAGACGAAACTTTTTAAGTCTTAAAGAGAAACCAGATTTTGGTGTTTATGCAGGAGTTGTTGAATTGGAAAATAAAAAATACAGAGCAGGGATAATTATAGGCCCACTGGACAAAAAAAGAAAACCAAAAATTGAAGCTCATTTAATAGGATACAAGAGTAACGCTTATGGAAAGAGTGTTGTATTCAATCTTAGGAAATTTATCAGAGAATTTAAACATTTTAAAACGGAAAAAGAATTAATAGCTCAAATTGGTAAAGATTTGAATAAATGCTAGACTAAATCAATGAAAACAGGAAGAAAATCATACATAGGCCCTATACTTATCATCGTCGCAGCATTGCTTTGGGCTTTTGATGGAGTTATTCGCAGGAATTTATACTCTTTACCGCCCATAACTATTATATTCTTTGAACACCTTTTAGGCTTAATTATTCTCTCTCCATTTTTATTTAAATACATTTTCAAAGTTCGTTTTACAAAAAAAGAATGGATTTTACTTTTAGTCATATCTGTATTAAGCGGACTTCTAGGAACTCTTTGGTTTACGACAGCTTTACTGAAAGTTCATTTTATATCTTTCTCTGTAGTATTTCTTTTACAAAAACTTCAACCAATCTTTGCTATAACATCAGCATCAATATTTTTGAAAGAAAAACTTGATAAAAGATACATTCTCTGGGCAGTGCTGGCATTGGTCTCTGCATACTTTGTCACATTTAAAAATGGCGTAGTAAATTTAGAAACAGGTGAGGGGACAATCATAGCCGCAGTTTACGCTCTCGGTGCTGCCTTTGCTTGGGGAACTTCTACTACTTTTTCTAAAATGCTTTTGGGCACTGTGCGTGCTGAAGTGAGTACTTTCTTTAGATTTCTTTTCACTGTATTACTTGCTTTACCTTTAATTTTTATTTTTAAACTAGGTTCTTCTGTAACAGCACCGACAATACCTCAATTTGGACTATTTGCCTTAATCGCAGTCTCTACAGGTATGGTGGCACTTCTTATTTATTATAAAGGACTTTCAAAGACTTCTGTCCATGTCGCTACAATTCTCGAGCTCACATTCCCTTTTATTGCAATATTTATAGATAGAGTTTTATATAAAACAGTTTTATCTCCGTCACAATGGACAGCGGCATTTCTGCTTGTCTTTGCTATATATAAAATAGCTAAATTGAGAGAAAATATTGAAGGAAAAGTGATATAATATTTATAAACATGGGAACAGAAGAGCTAATAAATCAAATAGGACTTCTCTCGTATTCTGGGGTATGGCTTTTATCTTTCGCTGCGAATGTTATCATACCAATTCCTGAAGAAGGAATTTTGCTTATTTTAGGATACTTGGCTGGAGGGCCACACTGGAATGGCTTTATTCTTTTTCCTGTTATTTTTACTGGAGTGATAGCATCAGATATAACAATTTATCTTTTAGCACGAGGTGGAAATAAATTAATTACAAAGGCTTATAATAAAATATTTGCTTCTCAAGTTGAAAATAAAAAAGCCTGGATTGAAAAACATATATATAAAGTAATTTTCTTTTCTCGTTTCCTTATTCAACTTCGTTTCTTGGGGCCATTTCTAGCGGGACAAATGAAAGTTCCTTTTAAGAAATTTATTCTAGTAGATGCTTTTGCATTAATTATTTATATTCCTCTGTATCTTTCTTTGGGTTGGTATTTTAGAGGTAGAATTGAAGCCATACTAGGTGGTATAGGCGTAGTCCGCAATGTTATCGTTACAGTAGTTATAATAATGATTGTTTTACTATTGCTACGAATGTTAAAGAAGAAGTTTTATAAGATAAAAGAATAATTATGACTCCATTCTTAGCACAATTTGCAATAGTCGCAGTGGCTCACCTATTGGCTTTGATAAGCCCTGGGCCGGACTTTATTGTAGTTAGTAAAAATAGTTTATCTTATTCTAGAAAAATCGGTATTTACACAGCACTTGGTGTGGCTCTCGGTATAAGTATCCACGTTTTCTACTCTTTAGTTGGTATTGGTTTTATTATTTCAAAATCAATATTAGTATTTAATCTAATCAAAATACTTGGTGCTTGTTATCTTATATTTATTGGTTATAAAATGTTGAGATCTAAACCATCAAAAGCTTCTGATACAAACTTAGTTGTAGAAGAAAATCAAAAAAGTAATTTTACCCCATTCTCCGCAGTGAAAAATGGTTTTCTGGTAAATGTTTTAAATCCAAAAGCGACATTATTTTTCGTAGCATTATTTACACAGGTTATCGTTCCTAATACACCACAATTCGTAAAGATAATTTATGGTATTGAAATGATGCTTGCTACCTTTATCTGGTTTACTTTCGTGTCTCATTTATTTTCTCATAAAACTTTCAAAGAGAAGATTTTTAAATGGAGGCATGTTGTTGATAGGGTGACAGGTGTGGTATTAATAGCTATTGGTTTAAAAGTCCTTATTAGTAGTAGATAATTAATTAAATTTATGACTGACTTATTAAAAAAAACATGTGGACCGTGCGAGAAGAAAACTAAATCTTTTGAAAAGGCTGAAGCACAAGATTATTTAGCGCAAGTGGAAGGCTGGGTTTTGAATGAAGAAGGAACTCAAATCTCCAAAGAATTTAAATTCGCTGACTTTATTGGTGCGATAAATTTCGTGAACCTCGTCGCTGACCTAGCTGAGATGGAAGGACATCACCCAGACATTCATGTCTTTTACAACAAAGTCCGCTTAGATCTTTCCACTCATGCAATAAAAGGCCTATCCGAGAACGACTTCATCCTAGCCGCAAAAATTAATGCACATAAATAAAAAAGACTTGAGTTAAAAACTACAAGTCTTTCGGTATTCTTAATTACATGTAAAATGGTAGAAAGTGAAACCCTATATTTGGTGTTTTGAAATCAGGATTTAATTTTATTTTCCCGCACTTGCAACGAAGTACCCTCGGTGAATTTTCAAATGGATCAGCAAAGAAAATACACACATGAGCTACTTCTCTGAATTTTTCTTCTTGAGAAGCTGAAATAGTATTTTCAATGTCCGTCTTCATATGCTGGAATTTTTTCCTGAACCCTCACAAGGAATATCTACAATATTCCTTAGATGAACATTCTCACTAATACCATCTTCTTCATTTTCGGTATTAGGTTTCATTCGAAGATGCGATGAGAACACAAATTCTCCTTTGTTTTTTGTTTCCTCTATACAAATTTCTTTTCTGCATTTTGGACAAATACCTGTTTTCATTTTTATTAAATTTACAATTTACAAAATATACACCTGTTCTGGGACATAAATGTAAAAACCCTTTCTTAAGATTAAACCTAAGAAGGGGTTATTTTCGAAGTTAGTTAAAATTAACGCGTCAAAGACAATCCTTTCCCAAGTTTGAATGGATTGTGATGATGTGTAGAAGGGGAAAGGCGGGCGAGAATTAATCTATAGCCTCCAAGTGAGCCCTTGAGCCATTTCTTAATGCGAGCAATAGTTGCAGAAGATAGACCTGTATTCTCTATAATAGCATCATAATAGACCCCTTGTGAGAGCAATTTAGCAGCTTCTAGGCGATTTGCGAACTCTTTTATCTCGTATTCAGTCATTAAATCACGCAAAAACCGACTAGCTTCGTCAGTAGTTTTAAGAGAAAGAAGTGCTTGTATAAGCTGTTTATTCTTCTTTTCACTCCATTTAATATTGTCCTCTTTATTTACCATATCTCGACTTTAACAAACTAAAGGACTTTAGTCAACTAAAGTTGATAAGTGGATGTGGATAACTTTAGTTTAGTAAAGTAAATAAAAACAGGCGTGAAATAAATTCACACCTGTAAATAATTAAACACACGACCTCTTTTTCTTTTTATTTTCACAACATGAGATGAAAAATTCTACCCATTCGTTTTTACTAAACCCAAGAAAAGAAGAGTCGACGAATTTGCAGAAACAAGGAACATAATGTTCTTGCCACATTTGAGAACTTTCGTGAATCAATCCTCGTCTACTGATTTGGAATATCACTATTCCTAAAGAAATTTGACGACACTTTTGACTGCTTAGTTTTTCGTTCTTCATGAATTTCAAAACATCTTCTTTTTTAAACCCAGTATGATAAACATAAGAATCCATCAATACAAAAGATACATCTTTTGAGGTTTTGTTTTGCTTTTGATCTTGAATGAGAAGAAAAGCCATTTTAAGCATTTGTGTTTTTTCCATTGTATTAAGTTTTTAATGAACAAAAATAAAAACACGACCTTCTTTTTAAGGTCGCTTTTTGAACATTCGTTTGAATTTTTTGGGAGTGGGGTAGTTATTTAGACAAACACTCTGAAGTGACCTCAAGAATTTTTGAGTCGCGTCGTCGAGATATTGAGTTTATAACTACTTTTCCAAACATATTTTTACTTTAACATCTACAAACTATTTGTCAATATTTTTTAGAAACTTAATTACTTGTTTACTATCACGAGCTAGCCAGAGAGCATTGTTTTCTAATCTTTCTAGGACTTGTTCAATAGAGCGTTCGGCGCCGGGGGCTTTGTGAGTTTTTACGAAAGCTTTAAAGTACTCTAAGTGTTTTTTCTCTGGAGTAGCTGAAATAGCTTTTACTAGTCGGCCTAAGGTATGCCCACCGTCACCATAGCGAGAGAGGAATGTATTCCAATTGTATTTGATACATTTAAGCCAAATCATTCGGCCTTCTGGGTTCATAGCAATGCTAGAAATAATACCTACAGTGTCTTGTGGGCGGACATCTTTACTTAGAGAAAATTCAGAGACCTTACAAAGAATTTTATCATCCTGAAAATCTCCTAAGA
>JAUPWJ010000081.1 GCA_030916575.1 Patescibacteria group bacterium
ATATGTAGTACATGCTACTAAGCTACTAATATCAACACTATGACTTGTAACTCTAGGAGATGTGTCTTCTTCTGCAGTGGATGTTCCGTATGCATTGGTTAGACCGTAGTCCACAATAGATGATGAAATTTCGTCTGTGGTCCAGGTGATGGTGGAAGAGGTATTAGATGGAGTTGAAACAACAACAGAAATAACTGGTTCAGCACCATCGGTAGTTGTAGAATTTACACTAGTTGTATTACCTGTTCCATTTGCATTAACTGCAGAAACACGAAAATTATATGCTGTACTTCCAGTGAGTCCGGTCACAGTTGTTGAAGCTGTCGTAGAAGTACCGTCTGCAAATGTAGACCAAGTAGATCCTACATCTGTTTTGTATTCAATTATGTAATCAGTGATAGCAGATCCACCATTAGAAACTGGAGCAGTCCAAGCAAGTGCTACAGACGTACCTGCTGGCGTAGCATTTAAACTAGTTGGTAACCCTGGATAATCTAATCCTAAAACATCTTTAGTTGTAGTTGTCATAAGTGAAGCCACAGTTTTAAGACCAGCATAAGTCCAGTGATTTGCTCCATCAGTACCAGTCGCTGTTGTTGTATCTACTACATAAACATTTGGTTCTAATGCTGCAACGTCTGCAAGTGCTGTATTTATAGTTGGGTACCCAGAACTAGCAGGCATAGACTGGAATTGAGTCATAATAATAATTGCTCCAGGTAAATCAGCTTTAATGTTATCTATATAAGTTGTTAAATTTGTTTTAAAAGTATTTATATTAGTTCCAGCAATTCCATCATTAATACCAATACTCATCCAAACCACCCATTTTCTATCACTAGGAATTTGGGTTTTAGCAGCAGTAGTTCTTTGTAAGAATTTAGTAAAATATGCACCAGCATAATTCCACTGAGCAACCTGCGAACCACCTTGACCAGTTTTAATTAAATAAATTTGCTCATTGTCAGGAAATGCATGAGCTTCTGTATAATTTGCAAGACCTAATTCTAACCCATGACAACAATCATAATAACCACCGAGTCCATCATGGTCTCGTAAATTATTTGTTCCAATATCCAAGTTTTCAAATAAGAAATTACCTGAAGTTAATTCCAAAATCTGCACAGCAGAACGAGATGCGATTTCACCAGAAGTCGCGCTACTATTTAAACCGATACCTCCGGAATTACTTTCTCCAGTAATTACAAAACTCAAATTACTAATATCATCTGGGGTCGCACTGACTGTAGAAGATGCAGTTCCCGGATTGCCATCGTTTGATCCACTTACACGAAAATCATAAGCCGAAGCATTTGTTAATCCTGTGACTATGGCTTTTTTTGTTGTAGAAGTTCCGTCATTAAATGTGGACCAAGACCCAGCTGAACTCAATTTATATTCAATAATGTAATCAGTCGGTGTTCCACCAGAGGATGGTGCATCGAAGCCAAGTAAAACTTGCTTATTAAATCCTGTAGCAACGAGGCCAGTCACCTGCCCTGGAGCTTGTGGTAACGCAGGTGTTACAGAATTTGAAGCACTGGATGCAGTAGAATCACCTTGTGAATTAGTCGCTTTAACTGTAAAAGTATAAGCAGTATCATTTGTAAGTCCAGTTACATTAATAGGTGAACTTGCACCACTTGCAGTTATTCCTCCTGGAGAGGAAGTAACTGTATAGCCGGTAATAGCATTTCCGCCATTAGAACTTGGTGCAGTAAATGTAACTGAAGCGGAAGCATTGCCTGCTGTTGCAGTTCCGATAGTCGGTGCATCGGGAACAGTATCTATTGGAGCCAATCCATACACCACTATGTTATCAAATATACTCGCCGCTGCAGAGTTCTCTAGGAAAATAGGTTTATTGTTTACTACTATGGCAGTGTTATGAGTACACATTAATACTCCACCTTTGTAAACTTCAAACCCTCCAGAAATTAACTTCATTTTGTAAACAGCTGCACCAGCGTCTGCATTACCACAACTGGTCTGATTACTTGAAGCTCCATCCCATGATAAAGCCAAAATAGATGTACCGGCACCAGTTAAATATAGCAAGTAAGCTTTTTTTCCAGACAAACCAAAATCATAATCACCGTACCCGATTAAAGGTGAGGATCCAGCTGTCATGGTTGCAGAAATTTCTAATGAGGTTGCATCAAAGATATCTTGAGATATTAAAGCATTCTGTCCCCAGGCCCCAGAGTAACTGTCTGTAATAGTTAATGTTCCATTTTGTTGAATTTTACCGGAAGTTCCACCTGCACCAGTAGGATCAAACTCATTCCATTTAGCGGTATCAATAGTCGTACCTGTAAAACTATCAGTTAATTGATTCCCTAAAGTACTTGGAGTCACTGCATTTGAAGATGAAGATGCACTCGATGTTCCAACGGAATTTGTAGCGGTAACTGTAAATGTATATTCAACTCCATTTGTAAGTCCGGTGACTGTAATAGGAGAAGAAGCTCCAGTGCCAGTAAAACTACCAGGTGAAGAAGTCACAGTATAAGAAGTTATGGATGCTCCACCATTATCTACTGGAGCAGTAAATGTAATAGTCGCCTGAGTATTACCTTCTACGGCAGTAGCGCTTGTTGGAGCATCTGGAGCCGTTGGCAATCCTGGAGTTTTTGTTGCTGTACTACTTGCAGTACTTGTACCTATCGCATTTACTGCTTTGACTCTAAAATCATAACTAAGATCATTAGTTAATCCAGTGACTGTTGCAGAAGTAGATGTAGAAGTACCATCTGCAAAAGTAGTCCAAGTAGTTGGTTCGGAAGAAAGTTTGTATTCCACAACATAATCAGTGATTGCAGAACCCCCATCGTCTGGAGCAGTCCAAGAAAGAGAAACTTGAGTATTACCCTTAGAAGCTCCAAGATCAGTTGGTGCGTCTGGCGCACTTGGTCCAGTAACTGTAATTCCCCACTTTACAGAAAGATAATTTTCAATTTGAGCCCGCTCAGTATTTGTTAGTGTTGTACTATAAGCAATTATTTCAGCGATATCACCATCCCAATAACGACCTCCTCCATTAATCATTCCTATAGAAGAAGTAGTGTTAGTCATGGCAGAAGGAAGCTCAAATGCTCCAATCCAAAATTCATTGAGCGGAGCAAAACTATGTCCACTGGAACCAGCAACTAATGTTCCATTTCTATATGCAGTAGTATAATTACTTGTCGCTGAAGCGATTTTATTAGTAGCATCAACACCATTAACAACGTGACCGTTGCCAGGAGAGGTTCCAGTGAAGTCCCCTACTATACCGGCATATGTACTAAAAGTTGTACTATCATATTTAGCAACTACAAACACAGTTCGATAAACAACAGAGCTATTAATATTCAAATAGTCATCTCCGCCATCGAAACGCATTATTGATCGCCCATTCTGAACACTTGAAACCAAAGATGGACGAACATCACCTGTTGCAGTTCCATTTTCATTATTTCCACTTTTATCACTTACTTGAGAAATAATTCCAGACGACTCAGTAATTGTAGCCGTATCGGATCCATCTAACCATAGTGATATGTTTGATATCGTCAAAGGTGTTTCCAATCCCGGAGTTGCATTCGCCGTAGAACTTGGTGAACTTGTTCCAATAGCATTAATTGTGCTGACTCTAAAGTTATAGACTAAGTCATTAGTTAACCCAGTGACAGTCGCAGAAGTACTAGTAGAAGTTCCATCAGAAAAAGTTGACCAGGTGGTTGGTTCAGAATTTAATTTGTATTCAACAAGATAGTCCGTAATAGCAGAGCCTCCATTGCTTACAGGCGCCGTCCAAGAAAGCGATACTTGATTGTTACCAGATACACCAGAAAGCCCTGTTGGCGCACCTGGAGCGGTAGGAGCACTTGGAGTTGCGCTCGCCGTAGAGCTCGGAGAGCTAGTGCCGATAGCATTAACTGCACTTACCCTAAAATCATAACCACTACCATTACTCAAACTAGTTACTGTGGCTGAGGTAGAAGTTGATGTACCATCAGAAAAAGTTGACCAAGTTGTCGGCTCAGAAGTTAACTTATATTCAACTAAATAATCTGTAATTGCACTTCCGCCATTAGAGCCTGGTGCTGTCCAAGAGAGACTAACTTGGGTATTTCCTGCTGTAGCACCTAAACTGGTCGGAGCATCTGGGGCTGTTGGACCAGCAGCATTCCCTGTAACTAACACATCGTCAAAAATACTAGCTGTTGCAGAGGATTGGAAGTACACAGTTTCATTGTCTATAGAAGTACCACTTGTACTTTGAGTACATTGCAAGACTCCATCTTTGTATACTTCAAAACTACTTGCTAAAATTTTCATTTTATAAGTAGCACCATTAGTTGCAGTCCCACAAGAAGCATTCCCAGCCAAGACCCCATTATTCCAGACCAAAGATAAAACACTACCAGAAGACAGGATATCTATAATATAAGTTTTAGTACCAGCACTTTGGAAATTTATATCACCATAACCAATCAATGCATCAGAGTTTCGAGTTACAGTTGCAGAAATCTCTAAAGTATCAGAATCAAAAGTATCTACTGAAGTTAATGCCTTAGCTCCCCAAGTAGCTGTGACATAACTATTACCAATAGTTAATGTGCCATTTTGTTGAACATCACCAGTCGCTCCTCCAGAATTACCTGGATCTAATTCTGTCCATTTATTTGTATCAATAGTCGTGCCTGTGAAATCATCAGTTAAAAGAGTTGCTGCATTTAAATTACTCGAGGAAAATAAAAAAGCTGCTAAAAGCAAATATATAATAATGCTAAACTTCATTTTAAGCATGTAAACATTATATCAAAAGGCTATTTGATATAAAAATAGATATGTTAATAACCTTATTATTTACTCTTTATGCAAGCTTTCATAAAAGCTGTGAAAAGAGGGTGCGGAGATAACGGTCTCGCTAAAAATTCTGGATGAAATTGAGTGCCTAAGAAAAATGGGTGCACACTCTTTGGAAGCTCAGCTATTTCCATCAGAGTTCCATCTGGGGATTTACCTGAAAATACCAAACCTGCCTTTTCTATCTTTTCTATATAGTCACTACTCACTTCATAGCGATGACGGTGTCGCTCTATGACTTCTTTACTTCCATAAGCACTTCGAGCAAGACTTCCCTCTCTTAAATTCGCTTTATACTCACCTAGACGCATTGTGCCTCCATACGACTTTTTGTCTATTATGTCTTTCTGAGACTCCATGACATCTATCACAATATTTTTAGACTTAGGATTTACTTCTCGAGTATTGGCATCAGTCATACCTAAAACATTACGAGCGTATTCTATAACCATCATTTGCATACCATAACAAAGTCCGAAGTATGGGATTTTATTCTTTCGAGCGTATTCCACAACTTTCAATTTTCCTTCTACGCCACGAGAACCAAATCCTCCAGGCACAATAATGCCGTCATATTTCTTTAAAGTTTTTACAAGCTCTGGTGACTTCTCAAAGTCCACAGCGTTAAGCCATGAAATAATTGGTTTCTTATTTTGAGCATAACTTGAATACTTTATAGCTTCAATAACTGAAAGATAAGAATCGGATAATACAAAGTCTCCAGTCTCAAAGTATTTTCCTACAATTGCGATATTTATAGTCTCTTTTCCATTATGAGCATGCTTCGCAAAACTTTTCCATTTACTCCATCTTTTAGAATCTGGCTTTTGACATACCATACCCAAGATATCACAGAGCTTGCTTGAAAGATTTTCACTTTCGAAATTTATCGGTATATCATACACACTGTCTACGTCCGGAGCAGAGACCACTCGGTCTGGTGGCATGTTGCAGAAAAGTGATAACTTTTCTTTTCTTTTCTCATCTAGTTTCGTCTCTCCACGAGCTATCAATATGTCTGGTTGTATACCGGAGCCGTTAAGCACTCGCACTGCATGCTGAGTAGGTTTGGTTTTCATTTCACCGACTTTCCCTGGTGTCGGCAAATAAGAAACCATCACAAAAGAAACATCTTTCGGACTTTCTAATTTCATCATACGCGCAGCTTCTAAGAAAAGCATATTTTGATATTCTCCAATGGTGCCCCCTATTTCAATAATCACAACTTCAGCATTGGCGACAATGCCCGCTTCTTTTATCCTCTTTATAACTTCCATAGGAATATGCGGAACAACTTCCACGCATTTACCTTTATATTCTAAATTTCTTTCCTGATTGATAACAGTTTGATACACTCGCCCTGTGGTCATGTAATTTATACGAGTTAAATCAATTTCCAAAAATCTTTCATAATTTCCCATGTCTTGGTCTGTCTCATCTCCATCTTTCAAAACAAAAACCTCACCGTGTTCGGTGGGATTCATGGTGCCGGCATCAACATTGATATACGGATCGATTTTAAGCGCAGTGACACGGAGTCCTCTATTTTTTAAGATAAGCCCAATTGAAGATGTCGTAATACCCTTTCCAACTCCAGAAATCACCCCTCCTACCACGAAAATATATTTACAGTTATTTTTACTAATCATTTATTTATTTAAATATTTCCTAATTGCCATGAAACTAGAAATTGTTCCTAATAATACACCAACTAACAAAATAATTATAGCGATTTGAAAAATATTTGAAATATAGTATTCATACATGTTAATTCCTAAAAACAATGTCATATTTCGTCCAAACCAAGCTGTCACAGGCCAGAAAAGAAGCAATGTAAGGAATGTAGCGAAAATACCATAAATAGCTCCTTCAATCATAAATGCACCTCTGATACGGAGCTTTGAAGCACCCACTAAACGCATAATACCAATCTCTTCTTTAGAAATAAAAATAGTCAGACGAATAGTATTGAAAGTAATAATTATTGAAAGGAAAACCAAAACAAGAGTAATTAAAAATCCTAATTTTTGAGCACCAGAAATTATATTAGTTAACCTATCTATTACAGATTTGTTTTGATAATAATTTACTTTGTCTATGATAGAAGCCGAACCTAAAACTAATGCATTGTCACTCTTCATAAAGTTCGCAATACTTTCATATTGTGAAATTTCTTTAGCTTTTACATTTAGATATCCGCCCAAAGGGTTAGAGCCTATTTCATCTAGGGCTTGAATAGTCGGATAATCATTCTTATGTCTTTCTCGGAAAAGTGCTAATGCTTCAGCGTCACTTACATAAGCAACTTCTGCTACTTCTGGTAATTTCTCTAAAGATTCTTTCAAAGATAAAATCTTATCTTCATCTGCTCCAACATTGAAATAAATCGTAACATCAACTTTATTTTTAATTTGGTCTAGTGATGAGTGTAAAACTGTCTGTAAAAGTAAAATAGAAGTGAGTACAGAGAGAGTAATTGTGACAATGAGGATAGCTGCCCAAGAAACAAGTCCGTTTCTTTTAAAATTCAAAAATCCAGCTTTAATTACTCGTTTAAGTAAAATCATAATATCTGTTTATTATATCAACAAATGAGGAGCAGAAGCAAATTCATTTGCTTGCTGTCCGAATGCTGTTGATACCAAGGTACTCCTTATATAATATATTTACCGTCCTTGTCATCTCTAATAACTTTTCCTTTTTCCATAGTTATTACCCTTTTACCTATTGACTCCACCACTCCTCTATTGTGTGTAGTTAGGATAATAGTTGTTCCTAGGTCATTTATCTTTTTCAAAATTTGAATGATGTCGTGAGCATTGACTGGGTCTAAGTTTCCAGTAGGTTCATCAGCAATGATAAGCTCAGGTTGATTGATAATAGCTCGAGCTATAGCTAGCCTTTGTTTCTCTCCACCTGAGAGTTGATGAGGAAAACTAAATATTTTCTCACTCAAATCCACCAATTCCAATACATGAGGGACATCTGTGGAAATCTCTTCATTAGTTTTACCCACGGCTTCCATGGCAAAAGCTATATTTTCATAGGCAGTTTTATTGTTTAGCAATTTAAAATCTTGAAAAACCACACCAATTCGGCGCCTTAGCTTGGTTAAATCACCACTATTTAATTTATGGATATTTTGAGATTCAAAAAACACTGTGCCATCTGTAGGAGTGTCCTCAGCCACAATCATTTTGACCAAAGTCGTCTTCCCAGCACCTGAATGTCCTACAACAGAGATGAATTCTCCGGCTTTAATGACTAGGTTAACATCATCAATAGCCTTTTGATCTGTATTGTATGTTTTTGTAACATTGTTGAAATAAATCACCAATCTATTTTAACATAAATCCTTCTCTGCTTCAACGAATAAATCCAAGTCCCCTTCCAATACACCATCTACATCAGAAGTCTCCGCATTAGTTCTATGATCTTTAACCATTTTATAAGGGTGTAAAACATAAGAACGAATTTGATTACCCCATTCTATATCTGTGCCTTTACTTATCTTCATACTCTCTTCAAAAGTTTTCTTTTCTTCTTCTGCTTTTTTGAAAATCTTAGCTTTAAGCATACTCATAGCCCGCTCGCGGTTAGCCTCCTGACTTCTCTCCCCTCCAGCATGCACAGAAATATTCGTCGGAGTGTGAACTATACGCACGGCTGTCTCTCTCTTATTTACATTCTGGCCTCCTGGACCACCCGCTTTTGAGAATTCTATTTTTAAATCAGCATCTGGAATAGAAAAATCTTTTTCATCTAATTTTGAAAACTTAGGCAAAACTTCAACCATTGAAAAAGAAGTGTGGCGAAGTTTCTTGGCATTAAATGGTGAGATTCGAACAAGGCGATGCACTCCGGATTCATTTTTCAGCATTCCATAAGCTCCCTTGCCACTAATTTCAAAAGAAAGATTCCTGTACCCTCCATGATCATTTTGATTTTCATGAATTAAAAATAAAGACCAACCCTTTTTATTGACAAATTTTACATACATAGAAAATAACATGGCTGAAAAATCTTCAGAGTCGTCCCCTCCAGCGCCAGAGAGTATTGTAATAATGGCATTACCTTTATCATACTTACCTTGACCCTCTTTTTTAGCTTTCAATTCAGCAATTTCTTTTATGACATTTTGTGCTCGAATCTTATCAGACCAAAAGTCCGGTGCCATCATAGACTCTTCCAGAACTCTTATCTCTTCTTCTATATTATTATCTTTTTCCATAAATTTATATCTTTTTTATTTTTGAAAAATTACTACTGGGTAAAACTATGAAGTATTCATCAATATATGGAAACATAGTATCACAAGCTGTAAAACAACACACAATTTCTCCATTTTTATTTCTTAAATTCTTTAATTTATTTTTCTTTTTATATTCTTTTAATTTTTGTAAAAGTGCAGAGAGTTGCATACCAGTAGATGGCCCTACAAAAAGTCCTGTGCGTATGAGAGCTAAGCTTTGCTCATAGGCACTTTTTGTATCTATAGCTATGACTTCGACTACTACGCTCTCCCAAGGAATACCTAATTTATGTATCATGACTTCTCCACGAGGACCTGGAATAGAAGAATTTTCTTTAATAGCCGCCCCGACTAAATGTATTTTACTATTTTTATTTTTCAAAAATTTACCCGCTCCGGTGATAGTCC
>JAUPWJ010000082.1 GCA_030916575.1 Patescibacteria group bacterium
AAATCCTTCGTAAGGCTCACATACCGATAGCCCAATCTTTATCAAAAGACTCACTAGGCTCACAGCTCGCTATCGCAGAGAAGCTTGCAATTCCTTATGCAATTATCTTCGGAGTAAAAGAAGCGATTGAAAACTCTGTAATCGTGCGTGATATGTCTAATAGATCACAAAATACAGTAAAGCTCTCAAAACTTCTAGAATATTTAAAAGAAATTAAATAAACCAATGCCAGCAATCTTGCAAAAAGAAGAGAAGGTTTTGCGAAAAATAGCCAAAGAAGTACCAATAAGTAGCATCACCACTCCTAAAATTAAAAAGATTCTCAAAGAAATGTCTGCATCTTTAGCTACTCAAGATGACGGTGTGGCTATTGCTGCGCCACAAATTGGGTATTCACTCCGTATATTTGTCGTCTCTGGAAAAGTATTTTCTAAAGACGGAGAAGTCGCTACGCCAGAAATGATAAAAGGAAGTAAAAAAGAAAAATTTAAAGATGTTATTTTTATTAATCCTGTAATCTCAAAACTCTCGAGAGATAAAGAATGGATGCCTGAAGGATGTCTTTCTGTCCGTCCAATATATGGGAAAACTTATCGCTCTAAAAAAGCCCTCGTCACTGCTTATGATGAAAATGGTAAGAAATTCACTCGTGGTGGCTCTGGATTACTCGCTCAAATTTTCCAACATGAGACAGACCATTTAAATGGAATTCTTTTTATAGACCATGCGAAAGATTTAAAAGAAGAGTATCCACCTAAATAAAACAATGATAAATAAACCAAACTTTGTATTCTTTGGAACGCCAGATGTGGCAAGTGAGACACTTGAAATATTAAAACAAGCTGGATATTTACCCAGTCTTATTGTAACTTCTCCTGATAAACCAAAAGGACGTAAAATGCTATTAACTCCCCCGCCTGTAAAAACTTGGGCAATAGAGAATAGTATTCCATACATTCAACCTGAGAAAATAAATGACTTGGTACTCGAAATACAGAATGTAGATTTATTTATTGTTGTTGCCTACGGAAAGATAATGCCAGAAAAATTAATAAAACTTCCTCGTTTAGGTTCAATAAACATTCATTATTCTCTGCTACCTAAATACAGAGGTGCATCCCCCGTAGAGTCTGCGATATTAAATGGTGATATACAGACAGGGGTAAGTATTCAACAAATGGAATATAAAATGGATACAGGACAAATACTTGTAGTAGAAAAAATTGAAATCTTACCTGATGAAAAATCAGGAGAACTCCGCACTCGCTTAATAAAAATCGGTGGTGAACTTCTAGTAAAAATGTTACCAGATTTTATTGATGGAAAAATCACTACAATTCCCCAAGACGAAACACAGGCTATAAATTGTAAAAAAATGACTAAAGAAGACGGCCTAATAGATTTAGATGGTGATAGTGTTATGAATTACAACAAATTCCGTGCATATGCCACCTGGCCCCGCACCTATTTCTTTAAGGACAACAAAAGAGTAATAATCACAGATGCTGAACTCTCAGATGGAAAATTTGTAATCAAAAAGATAATTCCTGAAGGAGGCAAAGAACAAGAATATAAAGACTAATATACTTCCTGCTGATAACATTTTTCACAATACACTATTTCAGGCTGATTTGGCGCATAATTTGTGATAATCTCTTTTTTGCACTTATCACAATTTCTTTTCCAAAATTTATAAGAACCTCTTCTCTCTATTCTATCTTTATGCCTGCAATAAAAACATTTTCTAGGTATTGGTAAAATAACTTTTTTATAAAACAACAATTCTTGCTCGGTGATTTTATAATTTCTATTACAATCCACACAACATAACACTTCTTTTGTAATTGAATCTTTTACATCTTTAATATGGTCTGGGATCTCTTCAGGTTTCATAGTCTCTTTGCCTTCTGTCTTTTGTATATCATCTTCCCATCTAAAACCTTGTGCTAATGCTTCTTCTCTACTTAATGGCATATTATCTTGAGCAATAGTTTCATTATAAGAAAAGAGTGAAAGCTCTTGAGGAATCATACCTCCATACAAATCTTTTTCCTTTAACTCTTTGACTATAAATTCTTTTATTTTTAAATACTCTTCTTTAGAATACTCCTTATTAAACACCGAATACTTACCATTTTGTAAAGCATCGCAAGCCACACAATCATGGCAATTTTTAATATAAAATCCATGTAAGATATCTTGTGAATTCTCTGCCCCATAAGTGCCAATAGTGTTTGAAGAAAAACCAGTAGCTACACATTCTAATAATCTCTCACAATTTGTTCCGTAACCAATAACATCCATAGAGTCTTTTATAAGCTTTGAAGAGAAAATATATTTGCAATCTTCTGATTGAAATACTTCATAAGAATCTTTCACAGATTTACATTCAGATAAATAGTCTCCAGAAGAATCAACGGTCTGAAAGTTATTATTTTCTCTGTGCGGGAATTTTTCTACAAATTTATTAAATTTTTCTTTTTCTTCCATTATTTTTTCATAACTTCCTAAAATATTACTCGTCTTTTCAACATATTCTTCTGGCGTTAATTGTTCATTAAAATAACAATTGCTTTTATTGTTTAAATTTACACAACCGAAACAATTTACTAAATTTCTTCCATTCAATATGAAATGAGAGTCTACGCAATTGAATACATTTTGAGAATAAGTTGTTCCGTAAGATTCCTGAATATTGATTGATTCATAACATCTATTAGTTGCAAAACCAAAATATAAATCGGAAGAATCTACTCCTTTGCGAATTCCTCTAGAATAGAGCAAGTCTTCTGCAGGCCCAGTATTAAAAACAAGGTAGCAATTTTTACAACCACTAGCCATATTTACATATTCACTATTTAAATTTTCTCCATATCCTAAAGTTAAATAAAGGGCCACCTTTGGAACTTTGATTAAAAACTCTTTAAACTGCTCAACGTAAGACCTATTAAAATCAAAATCCTGTGCGTAGCTTCTTGGATCCCATTTCTCTGAATAAAAACAATTATAACAATATATTGTGTATGGTGACTTGGGATTATACATAGTCACAATATTTTTATTACACATATCACAAGTTCGTCCAGAATATAAAGTAGTTTCATTCCTCCACATTGCTCGCATTTTAAAACGACAATCTGGACAGATTAGAGGAGCTGGAACTTGCATCTTTTCATAAAAAGAAAAATCATCAGGTTCTATAGTGAAATCACTTTTACAATTCTGGCATATTTTATTTTCTTTTTTATATTCCATATTTTTTTGTATCTATGCACTAGTACATGATAACTTATACTACAGTTAATATACTTCCTGCTGATAACATTTTTCGCAGTAAATTATCGGAGTACGAGATTCATCATAAGCAGTTTCAATACTTATACTGCACTTTGAACAAATTCTTTCTTGTAAAGTAAGTGGTGGGCGCATTTTAAATCTTTCAGTATGCCTAACATCAAAACAAACCCTAGGTAAAGGCAAATCCATTCTTCTATAGAAAGCTAATTCATTTTGAGTTATTTTATAAGCCCCTACTGAATAAAATTTATCTTTCTCTCCACATTCTATTACTTCATTTAAAATACTATCACCAACTTCTGATATAGTCTCAGGTAAATCAGCACTATTAATAGTAGTATTATAGTTTATTTTTTCTTTCTCTTTCCATTTATAACCCATTTTCCCCGCCTCTTCTTTATCAATAGGAAAGAAGTCCATCGCCGCGGTCTCATTATAAGCAAAGGGAGAAGTAGAAACTGGAAAATTCTCTCCATATTTATAAACAATACCTCTATCATCCGTATAAGGCATTTCATTTATATGTTTTATTATTTTAGGTACTAATTCTTCATATTCTTCTTTTGTATACTTTTTATTTAAAATAGAATACTCTCCTTTCTTGAGACCTACACAGCCAAAACAATTCTTAGCTCCAGGACAAGAATCACAATATGTAAGGTCATGTGCGCCCATCCAGCATTGAGAAGAAAACTTTATTCTAGATACATTTATACCCACATTTTCAGATTCATATATAAGCTCGGCACCATTCCCCCATTGAAAATGATCCATGCAATCCTCCGCATTAAAAATCCAAAGCAAATATTTACCATCTTTTACATTTAAACATCCAAAAGAATCTTTTACATTCTGACAATTTACAATCCAATTTCCTGAATAATTATTTGATTTTAGTGAATGAACTGACCTAAATGGAAATTGTTTTTTAAACCTTTCGAATTCTTTTTTAAATTCTTGTATCCCGGAATTAGTATTTAATTTTAATTCTTTTAATTTCTCTTGATATTCTTCTTTTGTATATTTATTATTTAAAATACAATATTGTTGATTGATAAGATTAACACAACCTATACAATCAGAACAATTCCTACATGCATACAAGAAAAAAGAATCCCTAGAATCATGAGTTTCCTGGGAGAATCTTACTTTATAACAATTATTACAATCTATACATTCATAACAAAGCTCAGAATCCCATATACTAAAACAATCCACACAGTCAATAATATTCTTACCAACATATGAATACATCGAATTTTGACTTCCACTCATGCGAAATACCATATAGGAATCCTTCATATCGTGCACTCTGTGGGTATATTCACTGTTCTTAGATAATCCTTGTTTAACAAGAGCCATTCTAGGAACCTTATTCATTAATTCTTTAAATTGCTCAAAGAAAGTTCTTGAGAAATTATATTCCATCCCAAATTTATAAGGATCCCATTCGTCAGAATACCAAGATTCTGATTTATATACTGGGAAAGGTGTGTCTTCTGGAAACATGCTAAGAATGGATTCTCCGGTTAAATCACATTTTCTTTTATATAAAACCCTCTCATTTGTATGAGACATCCTCCTAACCAAACGACATTGTGGACAAAAAGTCGGCGGAGGAACTTTTATCTTTTCATAAAAAGAAAAATCGTCCGGCTCGATTTGAAAATCTTGCTTACAGTTTTGACAATTTTTCTTTTCGCTAGTCATTATCTTATTTTTTCCAAGGACGATAGTTTGAGGCGTCTTTCATTATGTCTTTTATCTTGCGAGCGCCTTTGTAAAATACATCCCATTTTTTATTTTTATTTCTACTGATTTCACGAAAAAGAATATCTTTGATTTCATCTACAGCTTCAAAAACATCTCCTTTGTCCGTACTTGCATAAAATTTTTCTCCTAAACTTTCAATTACACAATCTGCATGAAAAATATCACCAGACTTTTGTCCATTTTTTTGTGCAATTTCAAAAAGTATATTTATAGATTCCTTATCTTGTCCTCTGAAAAATTTCTCTAAACCGTTAATTCTTTTTAAGATATAATTCTTAATCTCAGGTGTAAGCTCAATCCCTGTTCCTTTTATATTTATATTCATACCCTAATTATACCATGTAAAAAATGTACTAATATTTCATGCCATTTTTTAGAGCTTTTAGCAAGATATCAAGCTTCATTGTGGCCACACCCACCACCTTGTCCGCTCCCCCATAATATATATAAATCAAGCCTTTGCGGACGATTACACCGCAAGGGAAAACGACATTATTAACAAAGCCATTTTTCTCATAATCCATCTCGGGCTCAAATATCGGCTCTGTTGTTCGAGCTAAGACTATTGCTGGATCTTTCAAATCAAGCAATACTGCTCCGACTCTATAAGTATTGTGACTACGAGAGACTCCATGATATAAAAGCAGCCAACCGTATTTTGTCTTCATGGGTGGTGAAGCAATACCCACTTTCGCAGAATCCCATGTATTTATGCGCGGTCCAATAATACGAATACACTTTTTTACTACTTCTTTTTCAAAGTCTAATGAGTGAATATAGTCTCCACAAATTTCTCCGCCTACACGATGAACTATAAGGTAACCATCTTTTAATTTTTCAGGAAATATACAAGTATCTTTATCATCCATATCTCTCGGAGTAATAAGTGCTGGTTTAGACCAATTCCATTTATGTGCTAAGAAATCTTTTTCACTTATTGAAGTAATAGCGACACGTGGTGGCCCCACAGAGTCATAAGCCGTATAACACATATATATATTACTTCCGATTTTTGTTATTCTTGGGTCTTCACAACCAGAGAAACCATTTTCAATTTTCTTTTTTTCAAAATCCTCACGTGGTACATATATAGGGTCTGCGAATCTCTCTAAGACATCCACACCATTTTTACTATTAGCATATCCGACATATGAAGTATTGTCCGATGAAAAAGCACGATACAATATATGCACCTTGCCTCCTAGGTCTATTGCAGCTGGGTTAAAGACAGCTTGTGCTTCCCAAGAATGCTCAGGAATTGGTTTTAAAATAGGATTTTGCTTTGCTCTTTTGAAAAAATAATCAGGAGCATATTTTGGATGCATACTTGAAAGTAAATCTTTTAAATCTACTGAGGCTGAGGAAGCAGTAGTGTCTGCTGCGCCGTAATAAATAATAAGTTTGTCTTTTTTTATCAATGCTCCACTTGGAAAAATAACATTTGAAATATACCCAGAAAGCTCATATTGCTCTTCTGGGACAAGTATTGGCCCACGAGTACGCCCTATAATCTTCTGCGGATTTTTCAAGTCTAGTAATAATGCTTCAATACCAAAAACTCTATCCAAATGGCTATTCTCATCAGTCCTAAAATAATTTTGAATATGTGAATACACAAGAAGCCAGCCGTATTTGGTCTTTATAGGTGGTGCACCGACTTCTGTATGGTCAAATGAATTTCGTTTTGGATTAATAACATAATTATCCATATTCTCTTCCCATTTTTTCCAAAAAGTGTGTGACCAAAGTTCTTCTATCTTATCTAGATATGCCACAGCCATTTTCGGATGTGGAGTGTCTGTGTGTGCAGAAAATACAACTACAATTTTCCCATTTACCCGCTCGGGAAAAAGGGTCATAGCTTTAGCATTAAAAGGAGTTACGAAATGCCGACTATCAACTTTTTCTAAATCTTTAGACACTGCCACAGCCACCTTTATACCTTCCGGCCCAAATGGATATATGGAAAGTGCTGTATAAAAAATATAATATTTACCTTCAAAATATGTGACTCGAGGATCTTCACAGCCGTACAAATCCCATTCTTCTTTTGGTAGTAAGAATTGTTTTCTGTCAGTAAAATGAATTCCGTCTTTACTTTTACCCATACCAATAATAGAAATTTGTTTCTGGTCCTGCATATGGTCCACCGCAGAAAGGGCACGGTAAAAACCATAAATAGTATTACCTTTTTTTATAGGGCATAAATTAAAAGTAGCAAAACTCTCCCAATAGTGGTCACGATTTGGAGTAAGTATTGGGTTTTGTTCACACTTTTTTGTTACGTACATATTATTTATTATTATTTATTCATGGGTTTTCCCTTTTTTAATTTTATTATTTTATTTTTCTTTAAATCATCTATAAGTTCTTTGACTGGTATTGTCGCCACGGCTACATATTTATCTGCACCACCATAATATACAAATAAATTTTTATCTTTTATCACAGCTCCACAAGAATACACCACTCCCCATTTATGTCCATGATTTTCATAATGCTCTTCCGGCTCAAGTATTGGATTTTTAGATCTATATAAAACCTTACTTGGGTCTTTTAAATCAAGCAAAAGTGCCCCCATCCTATATCTATCTGAATTTTTATGATCCATAGCATGATAAAGGACTAGCCAGCCATCTTTAGTTTTTATCGGTGCTGGACCCACCCCTCTAAACCAAGAATCCCATGTCCTGTTCTTATCTACTGGTCTTGTATTGTCGCTTTTTATAAAACCTTTACCATCTAAAGTACTTATATCATCAAAATAATCCACTAAGATTTTTGGGTAAAAACTATGCAGTATGGCAAACTTCCCTTTTATCTTTTCAGGGAATAAAACCCAATTTTTATGAATTTGTCCTGGAGGTGATAAGAAAATAGGCTTCTCCCAACGCCACTTTTTATTTTTAAAATCTTCTTTTTTTATTGAAGTTAAAGCAAGACGAACAGAACCCCAGCCATCAAATGCAGTGTATATCATATAGACTCTATCACCGATGACTACAAGCCGAGGGTCTTCACAGCCTCCACTCCATCCTCCGCCAGATTCATAAAATACAGGCAGACAAAAATCCACATTATTCATAAATCTTTTATACACAAAATGGGTCAATCGCTCATCAATATTAAAACCATCTTTACTATTTGCATATCCCAATGCTGACTGGTCGTCTTCGCCAATTGCTCTATAAATGATATGGACTTTGCCATCTATCTCAACTGCTGAAGGATTAAAGGTGGCGACTGACTCCCAAGAATACAAAGACGGTGTGATAATAGGATTGGCTTCATGCTTTTCTAATTTTATGTCTTTTTTTAACTGAACTACTTTTTTCTTACTAATCTTTTTAGATTTTAACCTTATTTTC